>JAOZQW010000518.1 GCA_029932015.1 Candidatus Fermentibacteraceae bacterium | reverse complement strand
ATCGGACAAAGCGTTATGATGCTGCAGTTCAATACCGAGATACTGGCATACATGCGGAAGAGTGGTCGGGAAGATATGCCATATCCTTCTTGATATTTTCATGGTGCATTCAAATGGTATAGCGGGTGGATTGAGGTTGGCTGATCGTATACAGCAATGAAGTACTGAGCGATCGAATGCAGCGTTATGCGCGACAAGCACACTTGCACCCTCAAGTATGCATTCCAACCCTGGCCAGACAACACTGAAGGGTGGTTGATCTTCCACTTCAGACCACTCGATTCCATGTATCTGAGAATATCTGAAAGCATTCCTGGGAGGTCTGATGAGCCGGTGAACTCTCTCAGTTATTCGTCCATCGTCCACTCTAACCATCCCCACAGAACAAGCACTATCTCGCAGTTCGTCCGCAGTCTCAAAATCGATAGCCACAAAGCTTGAGTGCACAACAGCATTCATTGAATCGTTAATATCCTCACTACTGCCGGAGCCTTACTCCGGCTTTACACAACTCTGAATTGTCTATCGTATTTACTATCCAATGCTTCCAGCTTTCGAGCCAGATCAGCGTTGCTTTCCAGCATACTCCGAAGACGTATGAAAGTACGCATGACTTTGATATTCACCTGGACAGCCTGCGGACTGCGCTACATGCTGGAGAGCATGGCAACACCCTGCTCTGTGAAGGCATAGGGCGCACTACGCCGTCCGCCCCAACTTGACCTCACAATTTGTGATCTCAAGTCGGAATTTTCTTCCTGAGTGAGTTGGGTCATGAAATCCGCCGGGAAGCGCTCCGTGTTCCTCTTCACCGCCTGCACGAGTACTCTCGTCTCAACGCCATACAACTCAGCAAGATCCTGATCGAGTATGACCTTCTCGCCACGCACGAACAGTAACGCGCTTTCAATCCGTACCGTCGGAACGAGACTGCTGTCACTCGTTGCCATCCAGAGAACATTGTCCTTTCAAACGGAGGGGACTGATCCAGCTGTCAGTATTCCTGCTCATCAATTCAATAGGTTTGGTTGCATATAGCTTACCATAACCTTATTTGCTCAACTATCTATGTATAGTGATAATAGTATGCGGCAATAATCGAGACAAGTGATTCGATACATCAAAACTTGATCGGAATGCACAGATTCTGAGCAAGCTCGAAAGATCGGCTTGCCGGGGGTCGTGAATGAAGAAGATGATGATAAGGAGCACGCAGCTACCTGACTCTGGTCACCACCCGTGAGATGTCCTTG
>JAOZQW010000014.1:6907-16241 GCA_029932015.1 Candidatus Fermentibacteraceae bacterium | reverse complement strand
GAGGATGGGAATGGTCGTATTCACCGCTTCCTGATCCATAACATTCTTGCCAGACAAGGCTTTACCCCAGAAGGCATCATGTTTCCCATATCAGCGTCCATGCAGAAAAATCCTGCCGAATATGACGCCTCTCTGGAAGCATTCTCCCGGCGGCTCATGACATTGGTGGAATATTCGCTCGATGAAGAAGGCCGTATGACCATTCATAATGAAACAGCTATCTGGTACCGCTATATTGATATGACACCACAGGTGGAGGCGCTCTTCCATTTTATCGATCTGACCATCAATACTGAGCTCACCAGTGAGCTGGCGTTCCTGGCCAGGTATGATGAGACAAAGAGGGCCATTCAGGAGATAGTGGATATGTCCGACCGTAAGATCGACCTTTTCATCCGCTTCTGCCTGCAAAGCAATGGCCGGCTCAGCAAGCAGAAACGCGCAAGCCATTTCGATTCGCTGTCTGATGAAGAGATCGCTCTACTGGAGCAGGCTGTTCAGGCCGCTCAGTAGCATTCGGGGTCGGACGTCACTATGCTCCTTTACCCAATTCGATTTCCTCAAATAAACTGCTCATACGTCAGGAACAAAGCTGAACTGCCAATGTCTGGCTCCTGGATTGAGAATTATGGAATGCAAGTCCAATACGATTGATCGTTACTGGTGTTTATTCCATGAAACACAAGATAATTTTATTACATATCCATTTACTGATACTATATTCATTTCACAAAGGAGCATAGTGACGTCCGACCCCCTAGTTCACCACCGCGACCGGGGCATCATGAGCCAGTGAATAATGTCCCGAAGTAATGACTTGATCACCATCGGAAACTTCACCTTCAATGATTGATACGAATCCTCTGCCCTCGGCACCCACCGTGACATACTGCCAGGCGGCATGACCATCGTCTGTCACTACGAATACCATATCCCTGTCGTCCCTGATCAGTATCGCCTCTTCCGGGATGATCAGCTCATCCAGATGAAGAGCAATGACGATCTCGATCCTGGCTGTCGCACCAGTTCTCAGGTTGGGAATCGCAGGAAGGTCAATAATCACTTCGCCGGCTCTCAGTGCCGGGTCGATCACAGGTGAGACAGATGCTACTACTCCAACAAGTGTAGTGTCATTCAGAGAAGGGACACTTACGTAGACCCTCTGCCCAGCCTCACAGTCTGCCAGCTCTCTCTCGTCGAGGTTGATCTTCACCTGAAGATTCCAGGGATCTATGATCTCACCAAGAACGGTACCTGGATAGACTATCATGCCCTCTCTGGCATTGATGAGCGAGATAACACCATCGAACCCGGCGGTCATGGCCGAGTTGCTGTACTGGGCCTGAGCCGAGGCACGACTGGTCTGCGCGTCAGCGAGTCCGGTAGTCTGCCTGAGCATATTCTGCACCTCGGGGGTCAGTTCCCCCCTGTAGTTCTCGCACTCGAACTCATACAGAGCCTCCGCGCTCCGGTAGGCGCTGTTCGCTCCCGAAAGCCTTGAAGCATGCTCTCCGGAAGCTATTCTGAACACGACTTCCCCATCACTGATCGACTCACCCACGAATCCGGGCGCCTGCACAACCTCACCCTGTATCTGGGCGTTCAGGGACTGCGTCCTGGCAGAGGCGACTCTGCCTGTGGATGTAACTACTTCGAAAAGCGTATCGATCGAGGCGGTTGATGCAAGTACGGGCAGAGGTGAAGGCTCGAGCGATTCCATCTCGACCTCCTCTTCCTCGCCTCCGCAGGAAACGATCAATGCCAGACCGAGCATGCCCAGAATCAGTAATATGGATCGGTTCTTCATTTCTTCCTCTTCCTCCCTTTCCGGGACGTAAGCTGAATCAGCGCCGGCAGTGAGATAAGTACCAGCGGTGTAGAGATCACCATTCCGCAGACGACGGTGAACGAGAGCGTACTCCAGAGATCGTCGACCTCAGAGATCGGCCAGAGCACCAGAGGCAGCAGTCCGAGGATAGTAGTTGCGCTGGTCTGGAGCACTGGTCTGAGACGCTCTGCGACAACCATATCGGCTGCCGTCCTGCTATCAATACCTGACTTTTTCTTCTTCTGGAAGCTGTCGACCAGAAGAATGGAATTGTTGACCGCAATGCCAACAAGGAACACGCTCCCGACATAGGCCTGCGGCGTGAATATCCTGTCGAAGACCCAGAAGCCGAGAACGACACCAACAAGAGCCATCGGTATAACCGCAAGAACATAAAGCGGAGCCTTGAACGACTCGAACACAATTGCTGTTACTGCGAATACTGCTAGAATGGCAAGAATTACGAGCAGGTTCATGTTCGTATCATCATCCCTCAGCCAGAAGGGGATGTACTGTTCCTCATAGATCCTGTACCCGGATGGAAGTGACAGATTGTCAAGGAGAGTGACCCTGAACCTGGCTGCCATCCTCTCAGCTCCCATGAATGAATAGGCAATAGTCCTTATGTATTCGCCGTTCTCCCTTTCGATGGATCCCTGGACATCGAGTGTATCGATCTGGATCACATCTCCGAGTTCCATCGTGCCGGTACCGGTCTGTATCCTGCCCTCTAGAACATCGACAAGCTCCGGATTCTCCATACCATCAATCCTGAAGGTCATGTTGAAACTCTCATTACCTATCTGGACCTCTGCCCCGTAACCCCCGGATAGACTGTATCTGAATGCCTGGAATATCTGAAAGGGATTAACTCCGAGATCCGCAAGTTCCTGCCTGTCAAACACTATGGCCAGTTGCTGGCGGTCAGGATTCCGCGGATCCCAGTTGATATTGACCTCACCGACCCTGGGGTGTCTTTCGAGCATTGTCTGCATGGAAAGAGCGATATCCTTCAGGCCCTGATAATCGAATCCACGAAGCTCAACTGTTTGCATCATACCGGCGCTCCGGGTGCTCCTCCAATAGGGCTCGGGATTGATGCCGCCGACATAGATGCTCCGCGTACCCCCGACAGTCGTCGCGAAAGCGACGGTCTCAGCCTCTATCTGAAGACCATATCCGGACTGAACAGCCTCCGCGTCCAGTGTAGCGTAGATCGAACATGTCTCGCCGAAAACCATCGTCCTGGTCGAAGCGATGCCGTCGCGGTTGGCAAGGATCTCTTCGAATCCCTTTGCAGTGTCATCCACCACATCCTGGGGAGTGCCGGGCGGGAACTGCATCCAGACAGTGATGGACTCCCTCTCGAAATTGAATCCCCACTCCTCGCCCTTATCCACCTTTGTGATGAAGACCCAGACGGCTCCACCAACAAGAAGAACAGCGATAAGTACGGCTATAAGCGGCTTATGATGCAGAACGGATATTCCCCTGGCCAGATGCCTGTCCCAGTTCCGCTCACGGTACCAGCGCTTGGACTTCCATCTTGCCGCGATAGACGGGACCAGCGTCAGGCAAATGAAGTATGAAGCAGTGAGGGTTGCCGCTATGGTGAAAGCAAATGGTCTGTAGTAGAGGCGGAGGATGCCCTCACTGGCCAGGAGAGGAACGAAGGCAACCATCGTCGTCAGGATACCACCAAGTATCGGCATGGCTACTTCCTTGGCGCCCATGGAGGCAGCTTCCATAGGTGAATATCCCTGACGCCTCCTGAATCCAATCGCCTCCAGAACAACGACAGCACCATCGACAAGCAGACCGAAGGCTATTGCCAGCGCACTTAGCGTGAGGACATTGATGCTGTACCCGGCAAGGTATACGGCAGTTACAGCCATGGCAGCAGAAAAGAGAATGGAGCTGATGATAAGCGGTGTTGATTGGGGGCTGTGGTTGAGCAGCAGAAGAACCATGATGATCGCTCCGAGCGCTACAAGGGCCCTCCATGAGAGATCCTTCAGATCGCTGGTTATACCCTCTGTGCCGTCTTCGGTGAGGTGAAGCTCTATCCCGGCAGGAAGCTGCTCCTGGAGTTCATCAACCGCGCTTTTAACCGCGTCCGCCACCCTGACGGCGTTACTCGATGCACTCCTGTCGATCTGCAGGCTCACCTGGTCCATGCCGTTATACCTGAAGATGAAGCTCTCGTTCACACTGAAATCCACAAGTATCCTGTTGGTGAGGTCTGACAGTGTGATGAACCTGCCACCTCTCGAGGCAATAACCAGATCTCCGAGCTCTGCCGCAGTCGTGGGCACCGTGGATAGCCTGATGACGGCCTCCAGGCTTGAACTGTCGACAGCAACTCCGACATTGCGGTCGACGATCCCGGAATTCACTGCGGAAGCCACCTGGGCAAGCGTAAGGTCGAGAGCGTTCATGACATCCCTGTTGATGTCAACAAGTATCTCCTGCTCTCCAAGCCCCTCGACGATCACCGAACTGATACCATCGATGCGCTCAAGGCGCTGAACTACAAGTTCGTCGGCAACCTGTTTCAGAACGGAGTGCTCTGCCCCGGTAAGGGCGTAAATAAGGAATCCCTCGCTGGTGAGACCTCTTGGAACGGCCTGTGTAACACTGCCCGTGTTGACCGCCTCCGGGAGTTCATCCTGCAGGAGAGAGACACGCTCGGTCAGCTCCATGGCTGCAACATCCATATCCGTCCCCTTTTCGAAGGAGACACTGACATGACTGGAACCGGTGCTGGAAGTCGAGGATACCTCGACAACTCCTTTGACCTCCCTGGCAATATCCTCGATTGGCCGGGTTACCTGTTCGCATATGGCTTCAGGATCGGCACCCATCCATGAGGCGCTGACATTGAGCGTGGGGAGCGTTGTGTCAGGTGTACCCTCTATCGGCACCCTGTTGAAGGAGACCGCAGCAAGGCCCAGCAGGGCCAGAAAGATCACAGCGGTTCCCCTGGGACGCTTCAGGACAAGGTCAACTACCGACAACTTGTCCTCTCTTTCCCGAGAGTACCCTGTAGAGCACAGGGACGACGACGAGCGTTAGAGCAGTAGCGACAGTGATACCGCCGATGACCGCTATTGCCAGCGGCTGTCTCAAACTGGCTCCGGAGCCGAAGCCTATTGCCATGGGCAGAAGACCCAGGACGGTTGTCACAGTGGTCATGAGGACGGGACGGAATCGGTCCCGTCCAGCCTGGATGATGGCCTTGTTCTTCTCTATGCCCTCCTGACGGAGCTGGCTGATACGCTCCACCAGAAGTATGCCGTCATTGACGACAATTCCGCAGAGAACGACCAGTCCTATCCCGGAGAGGGCATTCCAGCTCTGGCCGAAGAGTCCAAGGGCGAATACGACTCCAATTATGCCCATCGGGACTGTGAACATTATCACGAATGGTTCCCTGAAAGATTCAAACTGAGCCGCAAGAAGAACATAGACCAGGCCAATCGCCAGGATGGCCGCCAGCACTAGGCTGGAGGTTGTCCTGTCCATTTCCTCTATCTCGTTGCCTGTCCTGAGCCTGACGGGGACCTCCCGCAGCAGGCTGTCTGCAGCCG
The DNA here is from genome assembly GCA_029932015.1 of Candidatus Fermentibacteraceae bacterium. GTDB lineage: Bacteria > Fermentibacterota > Fermentibacteria > Fermentibacterales > JCC-6 > JAOZQW01. The sequence goes on along the minus strand of JAOZQW010000014.1, from coordinate 10,823 downwards.
CAGTAACTTCTCTTGAAATTCTTGCGAGATTACTGCCGAGACCCTGGACCTGGACGGCCACGGCTCTATTTCCCTGATTGTGCTCGATGAAGCCCGGTGTCTGGCGGCTGAAGGGTTCGGCTATCCTGCCGAGAGCGAGAAGGCCGCGGGAGGTGGGAATGGAGCGAAGGAACAGTGAATCTACTGGAATGCCCTCGCCGCTCCCTGCGAGCACAACGACATCCACTCTCTCGTCCTGTCTGTAATAAGTTGTCGCGTTGATTCCCCTGGAAAGACTCTCCACGAAATCGGCAACTCCGTTTGCGGAGAGCCCGAAGAGACTCAGGAGTTCCTGATCGAGATCGAGGACCATTTCAGGTCTTCCGGGGAGGTACTGGATCTCGACGGATTCGACGCCATCCATCCCCATCAGTAGTCCGGCGAGAGCCTCGGCTGCCATCAGGTCGGCCTCAATGCTCTCACCCTCCAGATAGACAGTGAACGCTGTACCGCCTCCAAGTATCTCTCCGAGCAGGGACTGTCTCTTCTCGACCGTGAGAGGGAAGCTGAAAATGGAGGTCCACGTCGACCTGAGGGGCTCGATTGCCCTGGTCGCCGCCTCGGGCGAATCGAAGGATGCTGTCAGAACCGCATCGACGCCCTCTACGGAGCGTACTCCGCTCCTGCCAGCCACCCAGTCCGCGCCGGATTCGATGGAGAGATCGGTAACGTTCTCGGAGAGCTCGACCATCTGCGCCATCGAAGTACCTCTCGGAGCAGAATAGGAGAGTTCGAGCTGATCGGTGGGAGTGCCGGGAAGAAGCTGCATTGGAAGTCCCATCGCGAGGAAAAGGGAGAGTACGAAGACCGCGAGGACTCCGAGAAGTACTGTGGCCGGTCTTCGAAGTACTTTCTCCATCACATTTCCGTATCGCTCCTTGAATCTTGAAGTGACATCGGTCCCCTGTTTGATCTTCTTCAGCTTCGCTGTCAGGGCGGGTATCACGGTCACGGCAACAAGAAGGCTGGCAATAAGAGCAAAGCCCACTGCAAGAGCCTGATCCCGGAAGAGCTGACTGGTGATGCCCTCCATGTAAACAACGGGGAAGAAAACGATAAGCGTAGTAAGCGTGCTGGCGGTGATGGCCTTCCCTACTTCACGAGTGCCTGAAACAGCGCTCTCCAGAGCCTTGCCACCTTTTTCTCTCCTGCGGTAGATCGCTTCGAGGACCACCACTGCGTTGTCCACCAGGAGCCCCGTGCCGAGGGCAAGACCTCCCAGCGACATGATGTTCAGGGTCACACCGGAAATGAACAAGAAGAAGAGAGCGATTGCTATACTGAGGGGTAAGGATAATCCCAGTATCAGCGGGCTTCTCCAGTCCTTGAGGAAGAAGAAGAGAACGGCGAAGGCAAGTATCCCACCGAGCAGGAGTGCTTCGATAACTTCACCTATCGACTCTTCAATGAAATCAGCGTCATTCTGTATGACCTGCAGATTAAGGGCGGGGTGCTCTTCATCCAGGTCCGCGATCAACTCGGCCACCTCACGCGCGACTTCAACGGTGTTCGCCTCGGCCATCTTGCGTACCCGGATTATGAGGCACCGCTCACCGTTGAAACTTGCCCATTCGGTGACTGGTTTCTCACCGAGAGAGACTTCAGCCACATCACCGAGCAGGAGCGGACTCGATCCCCTGATTCCGATAACGGTGCTCTCGACATCGTCGAGTGTGCTGAACTCACCCTCCAGCGAGAGGAAATACTCGCGCTGACCGTCCCTGACAAGACCGCCGGACATCGAGACATTGGCTCCCTGGAGCGCCATCGAAATGGTCTCCGGGTCGATCTCGAGCTCCTCAACCACGCCTTCCCTGAGTCGAACGAAGACAGCAGGCTCCGCCTCACCCTGGATCTCGCAGCCTGCTACACCCTCGGCCTGATCGATCCTCGTTGTGACCAGCCTTCGGGCGAAGTCAGTGACCTCTGTCCAGTCACCCGACTCCATGGTCATCAGGATCTCCATGAACGGACGTGTAGATGGATCGTAATCGACTATCGTGGGTCGACCGGCATCGTCAGGCAATGACCAGCCGGCCACATCAAGTTTCTCCCTGACCTCAAGCCGCGTGAAGTCCATCCGGTTGCCCCAGTCGAACTCGAGCGTTATCCGGCTTCTGTCACCGTAGGACCTGGATGTATACCCCCTGAGTCCTCTGACACCGGCAATAGCGTTCTCCAGAGGTTCGGTGATGAGCCGTTCGACTTCGTAAGGGCTGGAGGAGGGATATGTTGTCTCGATCGTGAGTCTGGGATACTCGACTGATGGTAGAAGGTCGACCGGCATCTTGAGGACGGCAACCGTCCCGAGGAGCGCGGCAACAATTGAAAGGACAGTGACTGCTACTGGTCTTGAAACTGCGCTTCTCGTTAACTTCACCGAGTCAACCCCCGTTCGATCGGTTGGTCATTATCGGTTAACAATAACGCAGCGTTGTCTTTACTGCAACAAATATTCGCATCTTATTGTCATACTTGCCTATAGCATTTGCATGCATTGGAACACCGAGCGCAGCGCAGATGCTAGTGCCAGTGAATAGTGGTGGAAGCATGAGTACTGCCCTGACCAGGCGGACAAGAAGGCTCTTGACATCGGCGGTTGTGGGGGTCCCCTTTATTAAACGATCCGGATCCTGTCGATGTAGTGCTGGAAAAGCGGAATGCCCCAGGCATCCAGTGAGGCGCGGTCCTCGGTGGAGAGAAAGGGTGATACATCCCTGGTGACCTGGTTCCAGTCCAGAGTCTCGATCTTCTTCACCAGGTTCTTCCTGAGCCAGTCATCCGTTATCTCGATGTCCTGCCCCTCCCAGGGGCCACTCTGCAGAAACGAGGAGACGAGCAGCTCCAGTTGCGGTTGGATGTTTCTCGAACATAACCAGATGAAGTCGAACCAGTCCCTTCCCTTTATCCAGGATCTGCACAGTAGCGCATGGCATTTCAGGGCGAATGAAGAAGGCAGGTCCATGACCGCGACTTCAAAGGGGATGGGAAAATCGAAGAAGGCCGTAGCAAGGTTCGCACCCTGCGGCGGATTCACATCCACCTCCAGCCTGATCCGGAGATAGGGCGTTCTGCCACCGTCTACGCCTCCGAGGATCTCCGGTTCGACAAGGATAAGCTTACGAACGGAAGACGATCCGGGGTTGGGAGAGCGAATCTCGATGCTAATGCCGTAGTTGGTGAATGTTCTGAGCAGGGCATCCGAGTAACTATCCCATGAGAAGGAATCGTCCCGCGCTGACAGGATGAAGTCCAGGTCATCCGAGAAGCGGGGGAGGGCGTGCGCCAGCCGCAGCTCCGTCCCTCCATGGAAGACACCATTGTTGAAGAACCCATTCATCGAGAGAGAATAGAGGGCGATCTCCTGCATGATCTCCCGAAGTGCATGGATCCTCGTCTCGCGGGTGCCGTCATCGTACTCGGACAAGCGTGCACTGACGATCTGATTCATGGTTTACCCTCCAGAGCGATCAGCAGCTCCGACAGATACTTTCGTACGCCCGGGGACCTGTAGATACCGGCAAGCTCCCGGAGCGACTCCGTATCCAGGTCGTAGACATTCGACACATCAGTACGCAGTTGTTCGCAGAGCCCGATGATACCCTCCCAGGTCAGTTCCCTGCTGTGGAGAGTGTCAGCCAGCGCTCTCTCAGGAGAAGCCACGAGGGCTGGTCCTCCAGGTAATTGCACCCTCTGCACGCCCTTCAGTAGATCCACCTGTCCGACGGGGATCGTTTCATAGGAGAAGTCACCAAAGACATTTCTGAAGGTCTTCGATCTGCCCTGGTTCATGCAGCTCTGCACCAGAAAGGATTCCTCCTGTAGCCATCCGTGGAAGCTCAGAGCGCTCTCCAGGGAGACGTAGCTCCCGGGAAGT
>JAOZQW010000014.1:2730-6897 GCA_029932015.1 Candidatus Fermentibacteraceae bacterium | reverse complement strand
GCCGGTTGGCGATACAGAAGCGGCTGGTCTCTTTTCCCGAGAACTTCGGGGAGAGGAGGTAGAGTCCACGCCTGAGTCGGATGATACCTCCGTTCTCCATGGCCCTGTGCACAAGCCCCCATCTTCGTGCGTCACCGCCCCCTACAAGTCGCTGGACGACATCTGGTGTGATGAAGCGGCCACTGAATCCACCCAGGATAAGTTGTTCGGTTAGTGTATCCATCCTGCACCTTCCTCTGGAAGGAATATACAGTTTCCATTCGAAATAACAATAAGTGGGATATGATACTTTCAGTAATTGGAAGTATCTGACGCGATTAGACCTACTAACCCGTAGAGGGCTTGCCCCCAGGAGTGTGCGCCCAGCGGGTTGATGCGAAGAAGCGGCCGACCGTCATAAGAGAGACGATCGGCCGCAGCAGCAAAGGCAGCTCAGGAAGTTACTCCTTCATCGCAGCTGTCCAAACTGTGTAAGCCACACCACCGCCAGCAAACACGAATGTAAGGATCCTGGCAAAAGCTGGACCACTTTCTGCTGCGAAGCCTACAAGGGCGAATACTGCAGCAATGAGGAACATGATAACATCAAAAATAGTCGCTTTGGCCCATTTGCCCACAGGTACTTCGGCTGAGAGCACTTTCTGCCTGCTGGCGTCAACCAGAACATGGTATGTCTTGCCCTGGAAGACATATTCAAGCTCCCATATGGGGACGTAGATGAGATCAACGCCCTGGACATCAACAGTGGTATCGCAGTCGGTTATCCTGGTGGCCTTGCTGTTGGCCTTGTCGGCATGGCGCTCGATGATCCTGTCCCTCGCAGAGCGTTCAGCGCGCTCCTGTACGATCTGGCCGTTCACGATGTGGGTGTGCAGATTGTACTTCTTCAGTTCATCGATGGAGAAATCCGCTTTGCCTTCGAGAAGATTGGAATTCGGGGCGTTCTTCGATCCGCCAATACGGAAGATGAACTTGCCCCAGTCCGGGAAGACGCACTTCCTCCCCGGTTCGATGTTCCGAATGCCCCAGAATTCCGAGTCATCCTCCCTGGCGTATACGGGCCAGGTGTAATCCTCGCTGAAGCTGCCCTGGACCGGCTCCCAGTATGTCTCCTGGGTCTTCTTGTCGCCCGTTCCTTTTGTTCGCGTCTTCTTCTGCATCCCTCGCCACATTGTCCGGCCGGAGCACCTGACCACCCAGTATGGAAGAACCCTGGCGCTGCTCTCAGCCCACTGGACACGCCTGGGAAGGTCTTTGGACTTGTAGAAGCCCTTCTCCAGCCAGGCGGACGCTATCCCGATAGCCTCGTCGCGACCAACCCTGGGTGGAAGAAGGTAGTGGGATTCAACGGTGACGATATTGCTCGTGTCCGCCAGCATCGTGGTGGTTCCGCAATACTCGCATGTTATGACCGCTTCACCCTGCATATAGGTTAGCGGCGCTCCGCAGTTGCTGCAGCTTATTTCATGAATACTGGCCGTTTTTGCTGCAGGCGTCTCGGAAGCTGCTGAATCATCGCTCTCCGGGACTTCCACCGGCCCCACAGATGTCTCCTCCGGCATAACCTTCTCCCCCCTCGCTGCCCTGCCCATGGAACTGGCAGGCACCTATATTAATTATGTACTTTGAGCAATCTATTTTCTTTATATGCTGGAGGCAAGATAATGCAATTCCTGCTCTCCGCCATCCTGCTTCTCGCACCGCAGGGCGGACTGGACAGCTACCACCTGACCATCGACCCGGATCTGCTGGACAGCCTCTACTCGAATCCACATGCCGACTACCAGTTCCCGGCGCTGATCGAGACGGAGAGCGGAGCCTGCAGCTGCATGGCCGGCTTCCGGGGCGGTACTTCCCTCTGGCTGCCGAAGCTGAGCTGGAAGATCGTATTATCGGACACATCACTTGCGGATGGCTCTCACATTCTGCTTGATGCACAATACAGGGATCTCTCGATGATGAGGAATGCACTTGGCCTCTGGCTGACCCGGCGGCTCGGCAGGCCAGGTCCCCGCACTGAACATGTAGAGTACTATGTAAACGGTCAGTATTACGGAGTATACCTGCAAGTTGAAAGAATCGATGAATTCTTCTTCGACAGGATCGGCCAGGACCAGGGTCATCTCTTCAAGGCGGTGGGCAGTGAAGCGCGATTTGCCTGGCAACCTGCTGACACTTCGCTCATAACAGGCTTCGAGCCCAAACTTGGAAGCAGCGACGAGATCTACCTCATCCGCAGAATGATCGACAGGGTGAATCTGGACCTGCCCCTGAACATCAGCATTGAGGACATCATCGCATACGCCGCGGTTACGCTGGCCATTGAAGACACCGATGCAATGGTTAAGAATTATTACGCTCATGTCACACCAGACGGGGAATGGCGTTTCTATCCCTGGGACAGGGATGCCTCATTCGGCAATGCATGGGATGGTACATACAGTGAGGACTGGACGGGTTCTACTTCCACGTATGGGCTTTCCATAACCCCTATTCTCACGAGGCTCCTCAGGAATGACGAGAACAGGGATCTGCTTGCGGATTACGTTGAGGAGCTGTCTGATATCTTCACGGATGAGCTTCCAGGGATCATCGATTCCATTCAGATCGCCATAAGACCCAGCCTCGAGGCAGATACTCTCAAACAGGGAACGATAGAGGATTTTGACGAAGCAGCTGCAGTCCTCCGCGAGGCTGTGATCGAGAGGGGTACATTCCTGCCCTCCATCGCATCAGGGCATCAGCCGGCTGAAGTTATCTCCATGGAGCTTTCCGACTGGGAACTGACCCCGGGCATCCAGGACACGGTCACGGTGAGCATCGAATTTGCGCAACCCGCAAGTGGTATTGCGCTCACATGGTGGATGGATGACGGGGAGGTAGTCTATACCTGGATGAATCCCGAGACTCCTGATGAGACCAGATGGAGCCGCGAGATCATCATTCCCCCGGACGCAGGTCACATCCAGTTCGCCGTCCGCGCTGCCGGAGGGAGTTCTGGAGAATACAACTCGACCTATTTCCAGCCGATGTACGGTCATCCACCGGCAGTCTTTCAGAGGGTAGCAGCTCCGACTGCAAGGAGAAGCGCGTATCCGTTCGAGCCGCATCTGCTGGAAGTGCTCTCACCGGTCAGGTACACATCTTTCCTCTGGGTCATCCCTCTTGTAAATGCATCCTCCACGCCCCAGGACCTCTCCTTCTGCGGATTTCAGGCAGGTGATCCTGCTGCCCGGACATATGGGGACTCCGGACTGGTGCTTCAGCCGGGAGACACCCTTCTTCTGACAAACGATATGGAGCTGCTGATGCAGATCGATCCCGAGCGGAGCATCATCGGCGACCTCGTCCTGGATACTCCGGCAAACTCGATCCTGACCATCCTCGATCCATCATGGGGCATCGCTCTCGAAGTTCCTCTTGATGATGAGGTGCAGTACGGTCAGGCAGCGGGGCGCATCGTTCTCTCCGAGATATGCCATTCGGGTGGAGACTCTCCAGGCGACTGGGTCGAGCTGCACAATACGGGGGGAGCACCATTCGATCTCACAGGCTGTATTCTGATGGATGACCAGGCGCACATGACAGAATTGTCCGGTATTTCGGTTGAACCGGGAGGATTCCTCGTGCTCTGCGAGGAGGAGGATTCATTCCTGGAATTCTACGGGTCGGATACAGGTCCGACTGCAGGTATGAGTTTCGGACTGGATGCGGACGGGGACGGGCTCTCGCTCTTCAGGGGGAATGATCTCCTCTTCGATGTGGAGTACGAAGCTGGACCCTGGCCTGTATACGACGATTCGATACTCTACCTCCTGTCTCCCGAACTGCCAGAGGAAGATCCGGCAAGCTGGGGCTCCACCGTGATGCCCGGCTCACCCGGAGCTCTCAATCCGGGATGGTTCGACACAATGGCTGGACCTGTCCTGGGCTCTCCCACACCGAACCCGGTCACATCATCCTTCACACTGGACTACACTGTTTCATTCCTGCCGGCCGAGGTCAGTATCTACGATATCAGCGGCAGACTTGTGCTGGAACCCGAACCGATAACAGTATCCTCGGGGGCACTTGTTCTGGAACCGTCCGGTCTTGCTCCGGGAGTTTACTTCGCTGTCGTCAGGTCCTGCGGCAGGAGTGCCTCTGTCAAGTTCCTGCTGCTGAGAT
>JAOZQW010000014.1:0-2630 GCA_029932015.1 Candidatus Fermentibacteraceae bacterium | reverse complement strand
AGGAGCATGGAGGAAGCATAAGGACCCTGGTATCTTTATTCTGCAAGTGTATGCGACTATAGTACTACCTGTGTCAGCAACTCCAATTAGCGGGAGGAATACGAATAATGACCGATAGAAGGAAGCTTGGAGGTATCGTACTTCTTCTCTGCATCTCATGCAGCGCCGTATTCGCAGATGTTGATGTCGAGAACGAGGAGGCCGAAGCCTTCACTCTCTCCGTTTATGCAAGAGTGAGATACTCTGAATTCGGCGGAGCTCTCACTATTCCAGACAGGACATTCAGCATCGAATCATCCGGCATTACGGCGGATTTTGTGATAGACGATGGGCTTGAGGGCCAGTTCCAGCTGGAGGCCAGACCCGGCGAAGTCTTCATAAAGGACTGCTATATAACATGGGAGGCAACGAAATACGGCGAGCTGCAGGCAGGCAGATTCAAGAAGCCCTTCAGCCTCAACACGCTCATAAGCAACTGGAACCTTCAGTCCATCTCCCATTCCATATCCCACAGGAAACTCACCGACCTTCTCTACTCGGGACGCGATATCGGGATCGCTATCCTATTTGACACCGGCAGGGACTATCTGCCGGAACTGACTCTGGGCGTCTTCAACGGCTCTGCCGATCCGGTCAATCAGGATAATGAGATACAGTATGCTGCAAGGATGGATATAGAACTACCCGCCGGGATCATGCTGGGAGCCGACCTCTCCACACTCCGTTTCGGTGAGCAGGATACGGAGTCTGTCTCAGGATACATCACTTCCCCACGGCAGATAGCATGGGGCACCGACATTCAGTTTGCCTTTGATGCCACGGATGACCTCTCCTTTCTGCTCAGAAGTGAGTACCTGAGGGGGGATAACTGGGAGCTGGCTGATGTCATTCACGAAGAGAACGCCCCTATCTTTGAAACATGGTGGGTCACTGGAGGTTTCACATGGAAGACCGACACACCGCTTCTCGACGAAGTGATCGGCTCCATCAGCATGGCCTCATGGCGACCTGACAGGAGTGCTGATCCGAGGGAGGACGAACTTACAGTTACACTGGGATTCAACACTTCGACACCGGTCTCCTTCAGGCTTGCGGCAGTGAACCACAAGCCGCATGAAATGCCCTCCACCGAGTCTGCGACTGATTATCTCGCGGAGCTGCTGCTGGACATCTGATGAGTACTGATGAGGCCCCCCGTCTGCACTTTCATCGCTACGAGTTCAAATACGTAGTATCCGGTGAAGTACTGCAAAATGTCCTTCGCGAGCTGGAAACAAGGCTTGAGAGGGATATGCACTCTGACAGGACGGGCAGCTATTTCGTAAGGAGCCACTATTTTGACACCGACTCCTTCGATCTCTATTATGAGAAGCTGGCGGGACTCATGAAGAGGTACAAGTTCCGGCTCCGGAGCTATAGCAACAATCCAGCGTATACCGGCCCTCTCTTCCTCGAACTGAAAGGAAGGGATGACTGCCTGGTATTCAAGCACCGTCTCATCCTGGACCCGGCCGCAGCCGAGATAGCCATGGCAAGCGACACCGCCTCACTGGCAGGGCATCTGGCGTCCAGAGGGAACATAAATGGTACCGGACAACGCTTCATCTTCGATGTATTCAGAAAACGGATATCTCCAAGCGTGGTGGTTGACTATCATCGATCCGCTTTCGAGAACAGAGCCGATCCGGACTTCAGGGCGACTCTGGACAGAGAGGTACTGGCCTACAGGGCAGGACATGACGGACATCCGAGAGGAGATGCCCTTCAGATCACCAGCGGCTTTCAGGTACTCGAGATCAAGTTCAGGTACCGACTGCCCAAGTGGTTCCACAGACTGATCCAGGAGCAGCAGCTCAGGAGGACTTCCTTCTCGAAGTTTGCATGGGCAACTGACCTTGCTTATATGAGAGGCTACGATTCGCACCTCAACAGATTACTCGAGAGGAGGACGGCTTGCCTGACCTAATGACCTGGTTCTCCACGACCAGCGAGGAGCTGGGCTACAGTCCCTTGTCAATAATCGTGAACCTGCTGCTGGCGCTGGTGGCCGGAGTCATCATCGGGGTCATCTACCGCAAGACCCATAGAGGTCTCTCCTACTCGCAGTCATTCGTCATTACTCTTGTGCTGATGTGCATCACGGTAGCCGCGGTGATGATGGTCATTGGAAGCAACCTGGCAAGGGCATTCGCGCTGGTCGGCGCACTCACCATTGTCCGTTTCAGGACAGTCGTGAAGGATACGAAGGATACCGCCTTCATCTTCTTCGCGCTCACTGAGGGTATTGCCTCGGGGACCGGCAACTACATGCTGACCGTCTTCTCTACTTTCTTCATCGGCATCGTTGCGCTGGTTCTGGCCAAGACCGATTTCGGTGCGATGCACAGGACCGAGTTCATCCTCAGATTCCGTTTTGACCGGACCACAGGAGACGAGGAAAGCTACATCAAGCTCATATCCGAACGCGTGAAGTCAAGCTCCATCATCCATATAACTCCTTCGGAGGATGCAAGATACCTTACACTCACCTATGATCTTGTGCTGAAGCAGGGACTAACTTCGCAGGAGCTTGTCACAAGTCTGAGCGGGGCGAGGGGAGTTGATAACGTACACCTGGTCACCGCCAGCAA
>JAOZQW010000517.1 GCA_029932015.1 Candidatus Fermentibacteraceae bacterium | reverse complement strand
CTGATATCCGGGCATGTCAGCTATCATGGCATGTTCGCGCAGCTACTCGGCCCCTCCTGAGCTAGTCCAGCTCTTTCATGATCCTCTTCACCAACTGCTTCGGCAGCAGTCTCTGCTGTGCATACAGTTCTTCCGGTGAACCCGAGACACCGTATTCAGTCACACCAGCCCTGAGAAGGGGAGGGGTTCCGGTATCTGCGGAGAATGCGAGAGCTATCCTGGCGCCCAGACCGGTGTCGGCATCGTGATCCTCGTAGGTCACTGCAAGTCTGTAATCTGAGAGTTCCCTCCGCAGTCTCGGTGTAATGCAGAGCGGGCAACTGATCCCATATACCGCTGCTGATATGCCCTGGGCTTCGAGGAGCTCTCTTGCCTCCATCGCGCAGTGGATCATGTTGCCGAGTCCCAGGATAGCGACATCCGTCCCCGAACGAATCATGTCGTATTGCCCATAAACGAACCTGTAGGTCTTGCCGAAGAAAGGCTCTCCGTCTTCTCTGGTTATCACTGGAAGTTTGGACCTGCCCATGGCGATGAAGAAGTTGCCCGGATGTGTAGCTGCGTAACGGATCACCCTGTCAGTCTGATTGGGATCGGCGGGAACAATGGTGTTGTAGTGGTGAAGCGAGCCCATGAGGCTGATGTACTTGATGCAGTGGTGGGTCTTGCCGTCCATTCCAACATCGAGTCCGCAGTGGGTCGCAATCACTTTGAGGTTCGTCATGTTGATGTCGTTCAGTCTGTGCTGATTGAAAGTCTCATCGGCGGCGAACACGCCGAAGTCCGCCCAGAAGGCGACCTTGCCTGCGATGGAGGCAGCGCCTGCTGCGGTGGCGGTGTGGTGCTCCATGATGCCAGACTGGAAGAAGTGCTCCGGGTACTTGTCCGCGAAGCCTGCGGTCTTGACCGAACCGGCCAGATCACAGTCGAAGACCAGAGGGAGATCCTCGGTATTCACTCTTGCAAGGTCAAGAAGAGCTGTGCCCCATGCGCTTCGATTGTCAACCCTGTCTTCCGGTTGGTAGACGATGGGCGTACCCTCCCGATCGAGGATGCTGTAGTCGAGCCACATGTCAAACTTGGTGTCATCCTCCCAACCGGAAGTTCTCTGCTCTGTCAGTTTTTCGAGGTCATTTATCTGACCGAGTTCTGCCAGTGCGGATGCAGCCTGCTCTTTCGTCAGAGCCATACCGTGGTACTTTGGGTCGTTCTCCATGAAGGAGACTCCCTTGCCCATTACTGTCATTGCCAGGATCAGTCT
>JAOZQW010000516.1:240-1262 GCA_029932015.1 Candidatus Fermentibacteraceae bacterium | reverse complement strand
ATTCATCGATCCCATGGACAAGTGGGCGAAGGACAGATACGGGAAATGCGGGCACCTCATGGACGGCATTCTGGAGAGGATACGGGCGGAGGGTCCACTCGGCGCGAAGGACTTCAAAGCGAATCCCAACCACAAGTCGGGTCAGTGGTGGGACTGGAAGCCTGCCAAGATAGCACTGGAGCTTCTCTTCTGGCGCGGGGACCTCATGATAACGGCGAGGAAGAATTTCCGAAGGTTCTATGATCTCACCGAGAGGGTACTGCCTGATCATGTTGATACCACCCCTCCTGACGATGATGAACTCGGCCGCTTCATGGTAAAAAGAGCCCTTTCCGCTCACGGAGCTGCTACGGAGAAGCAGATAGCCTTCCATTTGAGACCGGGTGGAAGGAAACTCGTACATGCCGCCGTTGAACAGATGCTGCACGCCGGGGACATTGCTCCTCTCACAGTCCATGGAGAAGAGGGCTACTTCATACAGACTGAAATGCTTGAGTCTCTTCCCGGCAGTAAATCCTCTGATGGAGAAGTCAGGTTCCTTTCACCGTTCGACAATCTCATCATCGACAGGGACAGAGTGAAGCACCTCTTCGCTTTCGAGTACACTCTCGAGTGCTATATCCCTGTAGCCAGGCGGAAGTATGGCTACTTCGTACATCCTATCCTCTGGCATGATTCCCTCATCGGCAGGATGGATCCCAAGGCTGACAGGAAGTCCGGGAAGCTTCTTGTCAGGCGTCTGTCATTCGAGGAGGATTTCAGTGAGTACGATGAGATGCTTCCGGCTCTGGCCAGAGCGCTGGCGGATTTTGCCCGATTCAATGACTGCACATCCGTAAAACTCGAGAAAGTCCTTCCCGGCAGACTGACCACCCCCTTGAGAAGACTACTGAAGCAGTGTCTAAGTCTCTATATCTGAAGGTGGATAGATGACGAGGAAAACAGAAGAGATAGGGCGCAGGCTCAGGGAGAAGGCTGAACCGGACAGAGCCGAGAAGTACCAGAGCTTTTTCAGGACCGGG
>JAOZQW010000516.1:0-230 GCA_029932015.1 Candidatus Fermentibacteraceae bacterium | reverse complement strand
GAGAGGTTCTTCGCCCTTCTGATGATGGGGGAGAACTTCAAACGGGCGGACGACACCCTGAAGGAATCGATATACGATCTCTACATGTCATCCACAGCCTTCGTGAACAACTGGGACCTCGTGGATTCCTCCGCCCCCCACATCGCGGGAGCATGGCTCTTCGAGAGGGACCGGACCCCACTATATGCATTCGCAGTTTCCGAGAGCCTCTGGGAAAGGCGTATATCCAG
>JAOZQW010000226.1:3952-4491 GCA_029932015.1 Candidatus Fermentibacteraceae bacterium | reverse complement strand
CCCGCACCATGCCAGTCGAAATCAGATTTTGCTCCTGGTCTGATATCATTGTTCCATTGCCAGACGAACTGCGGCTCCTCCGGAACGGATATGTCGTAAATCAGGTAACCCATTGTACTATTGCTGAAGAAGAGGAGCCTTGGCTCAATACCCCCGGATGATCGGGGATCATCCCCGTTCAGAATAACAGCCCTGTGAACATCGCCCAATTCGGAGTTGACGATTCTGTGACCTTCATGATCATGGTAACCCAGGCCGGAATCCCCCTGCTGCGCAACTCCGATGCGGGAGAGAACCTGAAATGGACTCTCAGGGTCCCAGATACGGATCCCGCCATTGTGCATGGTTGTCAGACATGCAACTGCATTAGAGATTCCATCAGTGTATTGGAATATTTGCGTTTCGCACGTACGCGATGGGATAAGTGATGATGAAGCGCCATAATAGAATTCCTCGGGACTCGTGTGATGAATATTCCTGAACTGAATGGATTCCACATCAAATGTGCAGATGTTGATTGAGTTCTCCGCGTTGATCCC
>JAOZQW010000226.1:0-3942 GCA_029932015.1 Candidatus Fermentibacteraceae bacterium | reverse complement strand
TGATCCCGTATGTGCCATTCCCCAGGTCCGCAACATGATATGCCTGATTCTGCGTATCATCGCTCCAGCAGTCAGTGTATAGAGTGCATCTTTCAATATCATAAATGTCAACTTTTGCGTAATTCCTGTCCCACCTTGGTATTGTCAGGCACCAGTGCAGTTCTCCAGCAGGACCTATGGGCAACTGAAGGAATGCGACATGGTGCGGAATGCCTGATTCCACGGAGATATTCTCAAGGAGAACAAGTGTATGATCTACCTCATCATATCTGTAGAGCTTGAGATAGCTGTTGCCTGTTGTCACGGCAACGAGAATAACGGGCTCCCCCCCATTGTAGGGAGCCTCTACAGCGGCGACCTGAGCACTCGTTTTCTGAGCTCCGATAAATAGCGAGCTGTTTCCAAATGATGGAGACAGCTGCTCCTGCAATATGTCTGCATGAGTAATGACCGCCGAGGAAACTGCCAGATACACTACAATGAAACCAGTGCGCATTGTTCCGTACCTTTCCTGACCCATACATAAATATCAGTACCGGAATAACCATATTCCTAAATAATAGTATGCCAATATCAGGATCATAGCGGGAATCATCTCAGCAAGATGTTCTAGTATGGCTTTGTTCAGAGACTTGGACTTGCGCGAGAGGCTCCGCCCACCCGGAGCCTCTCACAGGGTCATTACCGCTCAGCTGTCTTAATGGCAGTCTCCACCGCAGTGAGAAGTCTCCTCGTCCAGATCAGAGTCACCCTCTTCTATGCAGGAGCAGTCCTCAGTATCGCAATCATCGCAGTCTTCATCCTCGTCGCAGTCATCGCAGTCACATGAGCAGTCGTCCTCGCCCTCACAGTGACAGTTGGAATCTGCATCGGTCTCGAGTCCCTCGATGAGAGCATGGGTAGGGGGCTCTGTTTCATCCTCGGCCGTCAGCGTCGGTACTGCCCAGGAGAGAGCAGCGAGCATCAGAGCGATCATTAACACTGTCTTCACAATTCACCTCCATATTTGTGATTCAGGAATATCGAGCGGAATGTCAGTCGAAGCAAGGGCGGGTGGGTAACCGAATTCCGTTCTGTATGTAATATTCAGGTGTGCTGTCTGACAGAAAGTCTATTCCCGGGAGTCGGAAAACTTGAAGACAATAGCCGTCCTTGACGATGAACCGGATATTCTGGAACTGGTTTGCCTGCATCTGGAACGGGCGGGTTTCAAGGCAATTCCCTACGAATGTGCTTCCCCGTTCCTGAGGAGTCTTCATGAGAGTCGTCCGGATCTTCTCATTCTTGATCTCATGCTTCCAGATATGCACGGTACCGCGGTTTGCCGGAAGATCCGGTCCGATCCCTCAACCAGGAGTTTGCCGAGTATCCTGCTCACCGCCATGGTCGATGAACCCGAACGGATCACCGGCCTTGAAATGGGTGCCGATGATTACATCACCAAACCCTTCTCGCCACGGGAGCTTGTCGCAAGAGTTCGGGCGGTACTGCGAAGGACTGCAGACCGGCCCACTGGCGAGAACGAGATCAGCATCGGACCAATTGTGCTTTTCCCGGATCGTTTCAGGGCCGAGGTGAGTGGGGTAAAAGTTGACCTGACACCTACCGAATTCAGGATACTTCTTACACTTGCCGAGAGTCCCGGGAGAGTATTTAGCAGAGCGCAGATCCTGGAGACCCTGTGGGAGGGGGAGAAGTTCGTTTTTGAAAGAACCGTTGATGTCCATATACGCAACATCCGCGAGAAGCTTGGTTCTGAATCAGCGATGCTTCAGAATGTCAGAGGGATCGGCTACCGTCTGGAGAAATCGAAGTGAGAAGCATCTTCGTTCGCTCCTTCCGGGGATATCTGGTTGTTATCGTCATACTTGCCATATTGGCGCCTGTCCTTGTATTCGGGACAGTGCGCTCCCGCTTTCTTGAGAGGGCTTTCTCCGATCTGGAACGGGTCGCTTCCCTTCTTGCCTGGAGTTTTGAACCATTGCTTGACGCCGATTACAGCGATCTTGATTCCGTCGCAGTGAGGCTGGGCGATGAACTGGGGATCCGGATCACCGTCATCTCGATGCAGGGGGTAGTGCTGGCTGACTCTGAGAAGGAGCCTGTCGACATGGAGAACCATCGGACACGGCCCGAGGTGATCTGCGCATTCAACGGTCTGCATGGACGGGCGACCAGGTACAGTGAAACACTGGAGCAGGAGATGCTCTATTCAGCCATCCCGATCTACCAGGGAGATTCGATCCCCGCGGTTGTGCGGACGAGTCTGTTCCTCTCAGATCTCAGAGCCACCATGGGACAGATCGGTCTCGATATTGCTATTGTCACTTCGGTCCTTCTGCTGGCTGGACTGACCGCTGCCTGGTTCTTCTCCAGAAGCATCTCCCGTCCGATCAGGAGCATTGTCGATGTGACGAAGCGAGTTGAGGAGGGAGATTTCTCTGCCAGAGCAGCTCCCTGCTCGATCCGGGAGCTGGGAGGGCTCTCGGTGGACATCAATGCCATGATCTCCAGAACGCAGGACCTTATCGGCCAGCTATCCGATGAGAGCGCAAGCAGGGAGGCTATCCTGGCCTCCATTCATGAAGGTATGGTGGTGGTGGACAATGAGGGCAGGGTGCTCTCGGCCAATCTCAGTTTTTCGCAGATGGCATGCGGAGGGGATATGCTGATATCCGACAATACTGCGGACTACATCACCGCGCTCGAATTCAGGGATTACATAAACCGTACGCTCGCGGGAGAGGAGACAGGCGGCAGAGTCACATCCAGCGCCAAGGTCTACGCCGCCAACCATTCGCCTGTACAGGCCACTGACCGTACAGTGTTTACCTTCAGCGATATTACGGAGCTGGACAACCTGATGCGCATCAAGAGGGACTTCGCGGCCAATGTATCCCATGAACTCCGTACGCCGCTCACATCCATCAAGGGCTATGCCGAAACTCTCCTTGACGATGCTGGAGATGACGACAAGCCGCACATAGAGACGATCCTCAGGAATACGGACCGGCTGATCAGGCTAGTGGATGACATCAGGATGCTTTCTGAGCTGGAGCACAAAGGAGGCTACCCGCAGAAGGCTCTTGTCAGCATACCGCAGGTCATTACCGGCATGGTAGAGATATTCCGCAGGCGGGCGAGGGCAAAGGGGCTTGATCTGATCCTGGAGCTCGAGGATGACCTCCCATCGATACAGGCAGACACATTCGGCGTGGAGCAGGTGCTGGCCAATCTCCTGGAGAACGCTATCAGGTACACACTTGCAGGAACAGTAACCGTGAAGGCCGGAGTAAGATCCAGATATCTGGTTATCGTGGTCTCAGATACCGGTATCGGCATCGATGATGAGCATATTCCCAGATTGTTTGAGCGCTTCTATGTTGTGGACCGGGCAAGGTCGCGGGAGAAGGGAGGCACCGGTCTTGGCCTCTCGATTGTGAAGCATATAATGACCCTGCACAGCGGCTGGGTGAGAGTAACCAGCACCCCCGGTGCCGGCAGCATGTTCACGGTTGCCTTCCCTCTGGAGAACGAATCTACGGATATCCCCGGCTGAATCACTGTTAAGCTTCCTTAACAGTCGACACATCATCCCTTAACAAATCGCCTCCATCTTTCCGTCGGATCTGGAGTTCCACTTAACAATCTACACTCTCCGGCTGCAATTCCGATGGGGGATCATGAAAGGCAACAGATATCTCGCAGAGGGTATAGGCACATTCAGCCTGATCTTGGGCCATTTCGAATCACTCTGGATCTACCTGGCCGCACCGGCGGCCGGAGCGATACTCGCCCATCCCACCTGCAAGTGGATTCATGGCGATGAATGCTGCCACATAAATAACCCACCCGGAAATGAGCAGGACCGATCTATCGAAGTGTCTCTAACTGGTGACCCCGCATCTCCCGGAGCTCAGGACGGCGCACCGGATGCAGAGG
>JAOZQW010000515.1 GCA_029932015.1 Candidatus Fermentibacteraceae bacterium | reverse complement strand
AACTACCTTCATGTATGGGAACTTGGTGACTGCGCTGAGGGTTATGCTCCATGGCCACAGTGCCAGCACGATGCTATGAGGACGGGAGTCCTGCTGGAGGAATGATGTTGTCAGTTCTGTTGCTTTCCTGCTCCATCCTGGTAACCCATGCACCGGGATGGAGCTTCCCCATGATAACCACGGATATGTGGACCTATAGCAGTGGTCCAGACAATGCATTAGAAGTAACAGGTCTTGATACACTGCATCAGGCATGGGAGACCTTCAACCAGGAAACAAGGGTTGGCTATAAGGTATATCAGCCTGACGGTACAGTGCTCTATCCTGAGACCATGCTCTCGAATGATGTTTGGTCTGCCAACCCCACCAGCACAATTATCAATGGAGATAGCGTTGTGTTCATCTGGCGCGAATCGTCGCCGGTCTGGTTCACCATTCGTGAAAGCTCCGGAGAAGCAGCGATACCGTCAAGTCTTCTGCTGACTGACCCTTATGCGGTTCGCCCAGAGGTCCGGGCCTCAAGCGACTCGCTCGGAAGGCTTCATATCGTCTTCGAGAAATCGGTTGGAGTCTGCTACATGGTGTATGAACCTGGAGTTGGAGAGGTGCGGAGGGATACGATAGCCTCAAGCCAGCCGGACGGAGCCCGGATTCTGGTGGACGGTGATCGAGTGCATATTGTGTATCAGGGATCGGACTCTTTCCCGGACTACATCCAGTTCGACCTGGACGGTAACATCACAGTGCCAGCCATCAGCCTTGTGGAGGATTTGTCGCAATTTATGCGGAACTTCACGATGGCTCTCGATGGAGACAGGAATCTCTATTGTCTGTTTATGCTGTCAAGAGAAATTGGACCCTACATCTCTCTCTTCAAGATAGATGGAGGGTCAGGTGATGTGCTCATCTACGACAGGGTTATTAACGATAACTATTACAACACTACTTGTCAGACGATTCTTCCCACACCAAGTGGAAACACTATATATCTTCTTTGGCTTGAAGTGGACCCTTTACCGGGAGGGAATTTCAGATACATCTGCTTCTCCATCATCGATAAGAACGGAGATTTCATCGAGGAACCCTATGTTGCGTACGATTACACGGACGAGGACCCTGAAAACATCTTTGTTCTCGATGCAACCGTGAACGATGAAGGGGACATCTTCACCATCTGGAGTGCGTACTTCCCCGAGGTTCACATGAATGCCTACTACATTGTCATGGGCTGGTTCGACCACAACTGGGTAGCGGTGGAGGAATC
>JAOZQW010000514.1 GCA_029932015.1 Candidatus Fermentibacteraceae bacterium | reverse complement strand
GTAACGCTTGTTCTGCACAATAACATTCTATATGTTAGTGTATAGAAAGGAGGTTAGTGATTAGATATGAAAGATGTTATAGCCCAACTAACACGATACCTCCAGGAGGCGCTTGGGCTGTCCATCTCCATACAACCCTGGCTGGAAAGCCAGAGGTTACCCCAGTACCTCCGACAGCGGTATGACTATGTCGATGCAAAGCTGCCTGCCGCTGAATCAACTTACAGCTTTATCCTGGTGCTGGATGACCAATCCCGTGAGCAATCCGTTTCAGATATCAACAAACACCTTGCTAGGATTCGCGACTTATCCGGCAGTGAAGCCGTGTATGTAAGAACCTCTCTGTCCTCATACAACAGGAAGCGTTTCATCGAAAGGCACCTTCCTTTCATTCTGCCGGGGAACCAGATGTACCTTCCCATGCTTGGAATCGATCTGCGGGAGCATCTGAGAAAAGCGAGGGAACAGCGAAGTTGCTTCAGACCGTCAACACAGGTTCTGATACTGCATGTTCTCCTGAGGAGACATTCCGGCAGGTACACGCCGAAAATACTTGCGAAGCATCTGGGCTATTCGGAGATGACGCTTTCCAGAGCCTTCGACCAGCTGGAGGCTGCGGGGATCGGACAGCAATCCAGAGAAGGGAAAGAACGGCTACTGTGGTTCTCCGCAGAAAGAAGAGATATCTGGAAGGAAGCACTGCCCTATCTTGTCTCCCCGGTCAGGCAGAGCTTCTATACGCCCTGGAAACAGTGCCTTGACCAGGGCTATGTAGCAGGGGAGAGCGCCCTTTCCCGGGCAACCATGCTCGCGGAACCGAAGGCTTCGGTGGTCGCATTTTCAAGTAGCGAGATCAAGCAGCTCACCAGTGATACCAAGCTTGAGCGACTGGACTTCGAGGACCTGGATACCTGCAGGATTGAAGTCTGGAAGTACAAACCGGGGAAGCTTACAAAGGAGCGCTTCGTTGACCCGCTCTCGCTCTACCTCTCCCTGAGGGAAGAGAAGGATGAGCGCATCCAGTCGGCCCTGGAGGAGCTTATGGAGAGCATGATATGGTAAGAGGGCTTGATATGTTCCGAGAGCATTTTCGGGACTATCTGGATAGTTTCGTGCTCATCGGGGGTACGGCCTGTGATCTCGTCATGGACGGGGCCGGTTTGAGCTTTCGTGCGACGAAAGACCTGGACATTGTCCTGCGAATTGAAGTGCTTGATTCTTCCTTCGTTCAGGTATTCTGGGATTTTGTCCGAAAGGGCGGATACCGT
>JAOZQW010000225.1:2854-4511 GCA_029932015.1 Candidatus Fermentibacteraceae bacterium | reverse complement strand
ATCTCTCCATCGAATGGACTGTCAACCAGTCTGCCGTACAGATCATATACATCGAGTCTGACTGGCCCCGGCTCCGCATGGATGGTGATCAATCCACTGCCGCAGATCGGATTGGGGGCAAGTATCCGCAATCCGGGCTCAACTGGACCCTCGACCTCGGTACCACCCTCATTCGGTGCTCCCGGGGTAGCAAGTGCAAGGATCTCCCATGCACCTGAGGCGTCCGGCCAGCGCCCGAAGCTGACATCCTCGCCCAGTGCCGGAAACACAACCTCGTCAACAAGTAATAAGGAGTAAAGCAGATAAACGCCTTCTCCCGATGAGCTGAGTTTGAATTCCGCATGCATCGACCCCTGTTCGGGATCATCATCAGCCCATACGATGAAATACTCACCTGGCTGTATTACCGTATCAGGGAAAGCGAATTTGAATGGATACGCGATATCATCGGTAAGGTAGTATCCCGAGAGGTCAACAGCATCGGGTCCACTATTGGTTATCTCGATCCAGTCATCGTACTCCCCGAAATTATCCGCTATTGTGGTTTCGTTCCTGGCCATGAGCTCATTGAGAACCAGCCCTGACTGGTAGAAGGCTACTTCAGGACCGAGGGTCATCTCGATCGCTGTTCCCCATGATGGATAAAGAAGAAGCAACTGGGTATCTGCCGGTGAGTCGATAACCAGATCACCGAGAATAGTCCTTCCAGGAAGAATGACTTCAAGGACGGAACGGCTGTTGGTCAGTAAGAGTGTATCCCCCGGCATAACCAGCATATCAGCCCCGGCAAAGAGCCGTGCCGGTGGATCCCCGGTCTGGAAACCGCAGAAGGAAATATCTTGCGGAGCATCCGATGTATTGACCAGTGGGATGTACCAGAGATACGGTGTAATTCTGACCGGCAGTAATATTTCAAATGAATCGGGATCAAGATCTTCATGACTTCTTCTGGCTGTAGGTGCGCTGAGATCTCTTGCCAGATATGGTGGTCCGTATAAGGGATAATAGAAAGCGGAATTGGCAATGCCTGAACCGATCCTTGCCCTGTACTTGACGGCAAGATGCATCTCGTCATGAGCAGCTGGAAAGCTGATAGTACTCGTCCATGTGTATCCATTGATATCTGACATCGGAACAACCTCGAGTTCAGATCCATCAGTCCATGAATATAGATACGCGACTCTGGCCTCGTCCTGGAATGTTATGGTCACTGTAACTGAATCGGATGCCCCTCCAGGGAGGAATTCCCACTCCGAAAGGACCATGCTTTCCACTGAAAGGGATCTGTCCGTACCCGGGAGTTCCTGCAGGAACTGGCCCCTGTCGATAACAGCCTGTCTGAGAACGGCGACAGCCTCATCGAATTCGCTGTTGGTTCCCGGCTTGAGTGTGTCGGCGTAAACACTCTCCCGGATAGCCAGGTAGATGGAATCGATGACTGAGGGAAGCTCATCCCTCATGATCACACCTGTCTGAAGCAGGTAATCATCGAAGAGGTCTCTGTTGCAGCTCTGCGCCAGAAGTCTTGCGGCCAGTGCAGCTCTCTGGGTATTCGAAACATGCCGGTCGTCGAGCCAACCGGATGAATACTCTCCAGTGTTGGAAATCCCGAATGAAGTGTCCCCGGAGATAATCGCATTGAATAGAACACAGTCGA
>JAOZQW010000225.1:0-2844 GCA_029932015.1 Candidatus Fermentibacteraceae bacterium | reverse complement strand
GGAATATGCGCCAGATCCCCTCCGGACTGAGGAAAAAGAAATAGTTGATGACCATTGCATCGTTATCGATGATCGCCAGCGTAACCGCCGCATATGCAAGGTAATCATCCAGATCAATTGAGAGTGGAGACAGAAGATTAACAGCATCGATGAGCTGCCTGACCAATGAAAGGGCTTCATCGCTTCCTCTTCTGGCTTCAAAACCGTAGGTGCCGGAAATGTCTGCAGGCTGCCATGCAAATCTTCCAGTCTTGTTTACGGACCTGAAAACCGGACCGCTGCCAAGGTCGTTCCTGTCGAAGAAATGCTGGTCAATTCTTTCAATCTGCGTGTACAGGCCATAGTAATCATCATTGATGTACAGCTCCACATGTTCTGCCAGCGAAGCTGGACGGCCGAGGCGTCTTGTAATAAAAAGAGCAAGTGCATTCCGCATCATCGAGACGTCCATATACTGGGCATCGAGCAGAATATGGGAAGCATCAAGGATCCCGGTATCGAACAATTCAAACTGCCAGCTTTTTTTGGGGCGCAAAAGGGAGGAATTACCTCTGAACCCCGCCAGACAGCTGCAGGCACCGACCTCGGTCTCGATGAAGGCGGGGAACTGGTGATTGGCAAATGGATTCGCGTAGAGACTATCAAGCAATACCGGGGCGATCTCAAGCCTGTAAGTATCCACCACTCCCTGCTGACCAAGGAGAAGTATGACGCCAAGAATGAACTGCATGCTGCTCCATTGCTAATACTGGCGGAACTGTTCCATCACACGGAGAAAAAGCCGATCCTGTTCATCAGGTTCCCTGCGCAGAGCATATTCTCCCCAATCTGGTGTAATAATAATGTCTCATCCGATAATATCATACAGATGACTCCTGCTTGCGGATCTGCTGTCGGTCTCCCTTCTCATGCTGACCATCAGGGAGAGATGCGGTTTGGATCATCTTATCGGCTCAGCATGTGTTTGGTATCGGTCACTGATTTGTGCATAATGCCGGGGAAGAGACTATCCCGCAGCGATGACCACGGGTAGGAAACAGTCCGGACACTTCAGGGAGAAAAGCATGACTCATATTGCAGCATACCTGATATCATCGGTGATATTGGCTTCAACACTCTGGCTGGCCATGAAGATCACGTCAATAAGGGGCTCATGGATCCACCTCCTGCTTGCCGCGGCTATAGCAAACCTGGTAGGCCTTATCCCTGTCACCATCTTCGGTGCCTTCCTACCTGTGATCGTCCTTGTCTTCATGATATCGAAACTGACCTCGGCCGAGGTGTGGCCCGATGCAGTCCTGATGGTGATCATATCCTGGGGTCTGACATTGGTGCTTTCAATGTTTGTCATCACCAAAGTTCTCCAGAGTCTCTGACAGGACAGGTGAGTGACGGGATGACAGAACCATACTGACTCAAAACCATCTGAGCCCCGGAGCGAAAGCTGCCCTCTACATGACGGCGGCGACGCTCTTCCTATCCATGGTCCCCGTTTTCGTCAAGGCGATCCCGGCAGAGGCGGGAATACCTCTGGCCCAGAAGCTTTTCGCCCGAGCCTTCGTCTCCGGTCTCGTAACCCTTGCGGTCCTCCTGATCAGGAGGATATCACTCAGACCCGGCAATCCCCTCCTGCTGGGGGTCAGGTCTCTCCTGGGGATCGGTGGGATGCTTACCTACTTCACTGCCGTAGAGAAGCTCCCTCTCGCCGAGGTTGTCACAATCAACAGAATGAGTCCGTTCTTCGTACTGCTGTTCGCGTGGCTATTTCTGGGTGAGAAGCTGAAGAGACCCCAGCTGGCGGCGATCTGTCTCGGTTTCGCAGGGGTGGCCATGATCCTGAGACCCGGCACAATGCACTTCAGCGGTCCGGGTCTGACCGCTCTCCTCTCCGCAGTGTTTGCCGGGGGAGCCTACACGGCACTGAGAGGTCTCAGAAGATCCGATAGACCTCTCGTGATCGTCTTCTGGTTCTCTTTACTGATGTCTCTCGTATTCCTGCCGGGTGTTATCAGCAGCGGTGTCATCCCCGACATGAAGTCGCTGCTTTGCCTGATCGGCATCGGGCTCGCCGGCGTTTCCGGACAACTCCTGATGACGACAGCCTACCGCTGCGCCCCGGGTGGTCAGGTCGCTATCTACGGTTATCTCAGCGTCATATTCTCCATGGTCTGGCAGACAGTTTTCTTCGGATCGGTTCCGGAGGCTGTCATCTTCGCGGGTGGTGCTCTTGTCCTCCTCGGGGGATGGGTTAATTACCGCAGCGGATGAGTATCACCATCCTGACGAGGATGATGACAGGTAGATGACGGGCATCGCGACAGCAACCAGGTCGGCATAATCCTCGGGTTTCCGACGACTCCCGAAATCAAGCAGGATCGCGTTTCCAGACATCTCGAAAGTCCTGAAGGACTTTCTGTTTTCAAGGAAATGCTGTCTGAGTTCACGGCTGAATACGTTCTTTGTCTGTATTTCATCGCCCTTGAGCATGAAAGCCTTCGAGAAGTCAGGATCGTCCTCGAAATCGATATCCTGTGTGCCAAACTTCTCACCAACCCAGTCGATCAGACCCCGCTCGCGCCTGAGGAAAGACTTCGGAAAGCTGCTCCCCTCTTTCTCAAGAATGCAAACAGTCTGCCTGTGGACCTTGGATGATCGACCCTGTCCAGTATTCTGATAGGTCGTATAGAAGTAGTCAGCAAGATGGATGGTTACGCGCTCTGATTCCCACTTGAGATGATTCTTCATCCTTCGTCGGCTGCCCTTGCTGAAGAGTCTGAACTCGAACCCGGCATGAGCCTCGGACCCTTTGGGGATGAACTTTGCCCCCAGTCTTGTGGCCACCGA
>JAOZQW010000224.1 GCA_029932015.1 Candidatus Fermentibacteraceae bacterium | reverse complement strand
TGGGTCTGTATGAAACTGCTTTGGAGCACGCGTCGCTTGCACTGGAGATGGAGCCATTGAGTACAACTGTTCTCGAGGCGTACGGGAAGGCTGCCCTTGGGAGCGGAGACCAACAGACCGCAATGGAGGCTCTCAGGCTGGCAGACAGCCTCAGAACGAATTGACCGATCTGCACGAAATGAGGCCGAGCCTCATTTCGTGCATAACGCACATATCTAGGCCCGGCCTCAATTCGTGCAGCCCTGATTTCAGTCAGAACGTGAAATGACTGAAGATCCCCTGTCCCACGGATTTCGAACCACTGTCTCCCCCGGATTGTTCCTGAGAAGATCCGAGGCTGTCTGGAGCCTGCCATCTGTATTATCCGAGAAGGCGACTATCATTGCCTCGGGCAGGGCTGGTGTTGTGGGAGAACCCCATTCCAGAATAAGGTGATGCGACTGGATGCAGTGAATTAGATCTCTGATGATGTCTGGAAGCGGCTCGCTGCCGGGGAACTTCCTCGCAACCGCCTGAACAGCCAGGGAGATATGCCCGGTGAGGACCATCTCTTCCGTTGGTTCACCCAGCTCCACCGCATCGGGGCCGCATTCGTATTCCTCCATTTTCCCCCAGTCGTGAAGGAGACAACCTGCGACGATGAGATCTCTCCGAAGAGCAGGGAAGAAGGAACTGTATGCTTCGTACAGGTGAATCCCCAGCCGGGCGACCTGAACCGTATGGAGTAGAAGACCGCCAATGTAGGCGTTGTGTATCCTGGCTGCCGCAGGAGCATAGATGAATTTCTCCCAGGTGTCAGATATCAGGCTGTCCACGATCCCTGAGAGAACGGGATTCTGGATGCTCTCGATCATCGAGCGCAATTCAACACAATACCATTCGTGGGAATGAGGCTCATGGAATATCTCCGTCGGAGGTTCCCAGCTCCACTCCTGTGATGAAGCCAGGATCCACTTTCTTACTATCCAGCTGTCTCTGCCCTTGAATGGACGATTCTCCAGTTCCACCTCGAGTACTTTCCCCTGGACAGAAGGTATGGATCCATTCCACTCCTTGGCCTGCGTGGACGCTCCACCCCGGTCTCTCAATGTCAGAACCGCGAATGGTTCACCGTTCCTGGCGATCCTTCTCTCGTCTCGTGTTACGAAATAGGTTTTCATGATCCTCTCCCCTGCCGCTGTTGAGTTCACACCGAACGATACTGCTCAACACAGCTTCGAATGTCCATGTACTCCTGAACAACGCCCGCCTGCAACTGAGGTAGTATTCACTTGCATGTGGATATTCGAGTGAATAGGATAGAATGTGATTTTCGCAAGCGGTATTACATGTGAGATGAGAGCGGTACATGAAACGTTTGATCAGGCTGGCAGTTCCACTGGTGATAGCACTCGCCGTGGCATCTGTGCTTGTGTATTTATTCCGCTTCCCAATCATGAGAGTGATGTACGATCTCCTGCAATCCCTTGATGATACGGGTGCGGAAGAGGTCGCAGGAGATGCAGACCACACGCTTCCTTCAGGTGGCTGGCAGTTCGCCAGGGATCGCGGGATACCCGCTGACACTGCAGGGAGTGAGGAGGATGATCGGCTTGAGCAGATCCGCTCCCTCGGATATCTATCCGGTTATGAGGAAGCGCCAATTCAGAGAAACGTAACCATCCATGACAGTACACGCACCACTGCGGGATATAATATG
Organism: Candidatus Fermentibacteraceae bacterium; assembly: GCA_029932015.1. GTDB lineage: Bacteria > Fermentibacterota > Fermentibacteria > Fermentibacterales > JCC-6 > JAOZQW01. The sequence goes on along the minus strand of JAOZQW010000224.1, from coordinate 2,834 downwards.
CTTATCTCCGGCCATGCACCCGGGATCAGCCTCATTGATATGGAAGGCAACATTGTACACGAATGGTACCTTGACATTGATGTCTCTGATCTCTGTTCTGATGCTGAGTATCAAGGTGCGAACTGGATCACTTGGCGAAGAGGGCATCTATTTGAGAACGGTGATCTGCTCATCGTAATACGCAGCGAAGGAGAAATACGCAACGGAAAAGTAGTTAAGATTGATTGCGATTCGAATCTTCTCTGGGCAACTGATTGGTTTGATGCCCATCATGACATTGATGTCGATGATGATGGCAACATATATGTGCTTGGACGTACGATTCAGATGAATGAGAGATTCAGCAATGAATTTATAGTTACAGAGGACTATCTTCAGATACTTGATTCGCTTGGTAACACTCTTGACAAGATATCAATACCGGATCTCATCATGGAATCCCCCTTTGCACCTACTATGAGGCGGTCTGACAGCTACATCGCTGCCGATCAACGAGGGGACATAACTCACTGCAATGCCATTACATTTATCCGTGAGGGACAGCTTCCCGATGACTACAATGGCCCCTTCCGTGAGGGCACCGTTCTGCTGTCAATGCGGAATACCGGCTTGATCTGTGCGGTCGACCTTGATGACAGATCGATCTACTGGGGGGAATCTGATTTCTGGCATATGCAGCATGAGCCCATCCTGCTTCCGAATGGCAATATGCTCATTTTCGACAACCAGGGAGCAGTTGATGCTTCAGCTGTGATCGAATTCGACCAGGAGATCAAGGAGATCGAGTGGATTTACAGAGGTGATGATGATAACCCGTTCTACTCCTTCATCATTGGCTCCTGTCAGCGTCTGCCGGATGGGAACACGCTTATCACTGAATCCACATTCGGGAGAGCGTTCGAAGTGACTCCAGAGAAGGAGATCGTCTGGGAGTACTACAGTCCCTACAGGGCTGGCAAAAATCTGGAGCTGATAGCTACTCTCTTCGAGGTCCTGAGGGTCAGTGAGGAGTACACTGCCAGCTGGCTGGTGTCCGAGTAGTACAGACCGATCCTCCCAGTCGTTCCATCTGCGAGCAGTCAGCAGTAATGATGAACAGTCAACGTCAGGAATTGAACGATACTCCTGTCAAATATCCCCATATACTCAAATATTGCGATGCAAGTGAAAGTCTTGACGGGCCGCATCAGAATATGCAGAATAAGGTATACAAGCGTTTACTTCATGCTGATGTAAATGGCAAAAGTGTTGCTTAAGTCTCCATTGTACACAGGAAGGAGACCCCGATATGAAGAAGAGCAGGGAATACGAGGATTATTACAGAGGACTCTGGCTTAGCGGCACAGGCAGCTGGCCTGCCGCTTCAGGCTTCAGGAAGCTGCAGGACAATCAATTCTGCGCCAGACATCACACTGCTCGCCGAACTGGTTCCGGTTTCGGCGGCAGTGAGCACGGTGTATTCATCAACGAGGTATTTGAATCGGTCTTCGAGTGTCTGGCCTACTACAGATGGTTCCGAATACCGGAGCGACTCAAGGATATCTGCATGACCAGAGGCACGGATTCCTCAGGAGATATCGAGATTCTTCTTGATGGAGCGGGCTATTCCGCATCTCTTATAGCCGAAGAGCTGTTCGCAATGATCGATGAATATCTTGAAAAAGGTGTTTGCACCGAGCAGGACCTTCATGCTGTACGGATGGCCTACAATGGTCTCTCTGGATTCGATGATCCCATTGTTTCCACGATCGCCAGCTGGGGGCCTGTGGAAATGGTACTGGCAGATGAATCAATGCTTACCGCAGTGAAGGAACCAGGTAAAGTATCTTTTCCCCTGCTTCTGTTGGTCGACAGCGGACTTTTCAACCCCAATGACCGCGCTCACATCAGGGCTGCTGACCACTTCCTGAGGATGACAAGCGCCGTCTGATCTACAATCGGGACCACCTTGAGCATATCTTCAGGAAACCTTCATTGCTCCTTCAGGGCTGTACTGGTATCATCGTCTCATCCAAACAGAGACCTTGTCGATCAACTCCTGGAGGATGTACAGATGGCTCGATCTGGAAGCAATTGCAAGCTGCTTATTCAGGTGGCAATGCTATTTCTGCTGACTTCACCTGCGATGACCTATGACCTTCCGACTGTATTTGACCTGAGGGATTATGACGGAAGCAATTACGTTACTTCAGTAAAGAGTCAGACAGGTGGAACCTGCTGGACCTTCGGGGCCATGTCAGCGATGGAAAGCAATCTACTGATGACCGGGATCTGGGCTGATGCTGGTGAGATAGGTGAGCCGAACCTGGCTGAATACCATCTGGACTGGTGGAACGGCTTCAATCAGTTCAATAATGATGATACCGATCCAACCTCCGGAGGAGGTCTGGATGTTCATCAGGGTGGTGATTACCTTGTCACCGCTGCCTATCTCTCCCGTGGTGAAGGAGCTGTAAGAGACGAGGATGGACAATCTTACAGCGATCCTCCCGAGAGGTACCTTGATTCCTACAGTTATTACTGGCCGAGGAAGATCGAGTTCTTCACAATTGGTGACAACCTGGAAAACATTGATGCACTCAAGACCCGCCTGATGGAGAGCGGTGTTATCGGCACCTGTCTATGCTACAACTCTGCCTTCATCTCCGATTTCATCCATTACCAGCCTCCGGCCTACCCCCAGGATCCCAACCATGCGGTCTCTATCGTTGGCTGGAACGATACTCTTGAAACTCAGGCCCCTCTTCCGGGAGCATGGCTCTGCAAGAACAGCTGGGGAGCCGGATGGGGACTGGATGGCTACTTCTATATTTCCTACTATGACAGGCACTGTG
>JAOZQW010000223.1 GCA_029932015.1 Candidatus Fermentibacteraceae bacterium | reverse complement strand
GCAGCGCCGTAGTGACAGCGGTTCTTTCCGGATTCTCGGGACAGATCTCGAAGCTCATCGGGGACCAGGCCATGATCGCGACAGGACTGCTTCTCAATACAGCAGGCCTTGCAGTTCTCGCCTTTATCGGAGCAGACCTGAACCTGAACCTTATCCTCTCTGTACTTCTCCTCCTGGGTGTATCATCTGCACTGGCGGGGGCTCCCTCGGCGAGCCTGATGCTCGACAATGTATCGGCCGAGCACCGCGGCATGGCTTCGGCTACGCTGAACCTCGCCCAGAAGATGGGCAGGTCTCTGAGCATGGGAACGGTGATGCTTCTTTTCTCTCTGATCCTCGGATCGGTCCACCTCGCAGAAGTTACACATACGGACTATCTCTCCTGTATGCGGATCATCCTGCTGGTCTTCGCTGCCCTCTCGGGAATCTCCTTTGTGTACGCAGTTATACACCGCAAACATTCACAGATGAGTGTATCACAGAAGACCTGAGATTCCTGCACTGCACGCACAGGAGAAAAGGCTTAATCCCTAGCCGCCGAACACCGATCCCATCCACCGGTCGAGCATTTGCCTCCACATGACAAGGTGGTAGAGGAACACCAGGTAGAACGCCAGGAAGAGAAGAAATCCACCGATCACCGCAAGCGGCCTGGTGCGTAGCCTCCAGAGCAGAAGACAGCCCAGCATCACCAGAAGGTTCTTCACTATAAGGAATGGGATCACGCTGCCCTCTCCGGATATCAGTCCGGCCATCCACGGATTCCACTCCACCGCCTCCTGCGAATAGACCCAGGCGACGGTCAGCACGGCATCCACCGTATTGAGGGCAATGATGAAAACGAGAACCTGGGCAAATAACTTCATGTGATCAGGATTGCCAATTCGCATTCCTAACCTCCCGCACCGGTAATGAAATGAAATCCGGCTGCCGATGCCAGTTGCGCTGGAATCAGCAGGTATTCCACCTTAGACTGATCACGAGCTTTCATGAATGCATGCCGCCTTGATATCTGGTTCGCCAGAGAGATACATTTTCGATGATTGATGAACTGCTCACAACATACAGAACAGGATGGGCGGGTGATAAGGCCTGGTCCGTCGTCTGTGCTCTATTTTCAGATCACCAACACGGATGCAATCGGTCTCCTCAGTAATGTACATCGCACTATCCGTTCTTATGATGATAAGTAATGCTATCCGGATGCAGAGGAATTATTGGGAGATTTCGTTCGCGTGAAGCGCTTTGCGCACTTTCTGCATCAGTGTCTTTGTAGTGAATGGCTTGGATATGAAGTCGGTGTTCTCGGGCATGCTGTCACTCCTGGTAATAACTTCCTGAACGTAACCAGACATGAACAGTACACCCAGCTCCGGCCTTATCTCTCTGAGCGCCCTGGCAATCTGTACTCCGTTCGATCCCCCGGGCAGCATTACGTCCGTGATCAGAATATCTATATCGGATTTGTGCTTATTGAAAAGACTCATTGCACTTTTACTGTCTTCCCCCTCAAGCACCTTATATCCATGCAATTGCAGGATGCTGGAGACTACTTCTCTAACGCCCTGCTCATCTTCCACCAGCAGAACTGTACCCTCACCCTTATCCGTAATCTCTGCTGCTGATCGATCTTCTATCTCAACTGGGTCAGCATCAGTTACCGGAAGATAGATGCGGAAAGTGGTCCCTTCTCCCGGCTTACTGTCAACTTTCATCCACCCCCCGCTGTTAGTTACAATACCGTGAGCCGATGCAAGGCCAAGACCAGTACCCTTGCCCACCTCCTTGGTGGTGAAGAACGGGTCGAAGACTTTCGTCAGAACCTCCTTTTCCATACCGCAACCGGTATCCTCTATGCTGAAAACAATGAACCTGCCCGGTTGGACTCCTTTCATGTTGGGCATACCGTCGTCTTCAATCAGAGTCTGCGAAGTTGACAGGATGAGTCTTCCTCCTGATGGCATTGCATCTCTTGCATTCACGGCAAGGTTCAGCAGGACCTGCTCCATCTGAACAGGATCAACGTTTATGGCTGGAAGATCGGCATCCAGTGTCGAGATTATTTCGATGTCCTCTCCAATGACGTGTTTGAGAATATCGATCAGGTGGTTCACAAGCAGGTTAGGATCCGATGGAACAGGATTTGACACCTGCTGATGACTGAAAGCCAGCAGCTGCTCGGTGACTGTAGCGGCTCTTGTAGCTGCACCGAGCGTCTGTTCCAGATGCTTTCTTATCTTCTTTGAAATCCCCGTTTCCATCAGCGCCAGGTCACAATTGCTGATAATCACGGTAAGTAGGTTGTTGAAGTCGTGCGCAATCCCTCCCGTCAGCCGACCAACAGCCTCCATCTTCTGAGAATGGTAGTACTGCTCCTCAGACACCCTGAGAGCATTCTCAACGTTTTTTCTCGCAGTGATGTCCAGAAGCGAAACGAAGACCTTCGAGAATCCCGCACCTTTCTCCGGCGGAATGGCGAAATGAGCTATTACATGTTTTGTTTCCCCTTTCATATCGATCAGCTTGATCTCAGAACAGTGACTGGTACCACCATGAATGAATATCCGGATCGATTCTGCCAGGAGTTCCCGCATGTCCCTGATTATGAATTTCTCAAAACTGCTCAATTCAACTGTTCCTTCTGCACCGAGAAGATCAACGGTTGCATTGTTCACATTCAGTACTTTTGTCCTGCTGAGCAGATGAGTCGAGGAGCTTACTGAACCTGTTACATCATTCTGGATTTCCTCAACAAGCAGATCTTCGATACTTGACAGATCCAGCTCCCATAGTGAGATCGGGGAGTGCTGAAAGAGGTTTCTATATCTTGTCTCACTCCTCTGGAGTGCATCCTGGACCCTCTGGTATGCTGCTATCTGCTCTTCAAGACCACTCAAAGCCTGATGCAATCGGCTGGTCATGGAATTGAAGGCTTCTGCAAGCTCTCCAATCTCATCTCTCCTGGATACTTCCAGTTTACGCTGAAGACCATCAGCATCCAGGGATCTTACCGACGAAGCAAGGAACTCTATGGGCCGGACAATACTGGAAGCAGTGAGAATCGCTGCTAGAGGACCCAGTACAACCACAAGCAGTATTGCGGCCAGAAGTCCCTTCTTCATCATATCCTGCATGCGCGCTGCATTGTCTGTATCTGTTAACACCCGTTGCAGGGTACTTTCCTGAAGGCCGTCCAGAACCTGCTCAATTCTCCTCTGCAGAGAGGCCAGATCCGTATGGTGTATGATCTGTGCCTGAGCCCATAATCCCTGTTCAGCCGAATCGGTGATGGAGTCAACTGCTGCTGCCGCTGCCCCGACATATTCAATCAGTTGATCTATCCGATCATCCCCTGAATACTGATTATGGGTTGAGATGGATTCGATTGATCTCTGGAGATCTGAAATCGCCTCACTGATCTCTCTGTCTAACATGGAGGACTGCCTTGTGAGAAGCATTTTGGAGAGTGTAGTGATCATCCTGTCCCAGTGCATCCTCATTTCTGCGAGTGCCTGGACACTGCCGGACCCCTGGGTAATAGCCTCTATTGATACTTCGGCTGAATGCATATGAATAAGAGCGATGACGGAGGTCAGCAAAGCAAGGATAACCAGCATCGAATAACCCAGTATGGTTCGAAGCCTGATTGAGAACCCGCTTCGGGATGTCAAAGGTGATTGCATTGGGATTCACGCATAGATATGATCATCGCAGTATCAGGGCCAGATCAACCATAATTGAGTCCGGAACTTCGCTTCCAGACAGGTAATCCACAACGGTTTCTATTCCCAGACGCCCCATCTCGGTCGGTCTCTGGGCCACTGTTGCGAGAAGTTCTCCATTTTCCACTGCGATTATGGCTTCAGCAACCGCATCGAACCCCACGAACAGGATCCCATCGATACCAGCCTGTCTGGTTGCCTCCATGGCACCCAGAATCATATCGTCATTGTGTGCGAAGACTCCATCAATATCACTATCTTCTTCAAGGAGGACCGTGAATTTCTCCATGGCAAGGTCCCTTGAAAATTCAGCGGAAATGGTCGATACAATCTGTATATCACTGTGAGTATTGATGGCTTCCCTGAATCCATGACCGCGCTCATATGCCGCGGAGGAGCCTTCCGTTCCCAAAATCTCAACGATTCGGCCATCCCTGTACAGAGCTTCAACCAGATAGTCTCCAGCCATTCTGCCTCCAGCGAAGTTATCCGAGGCTATATGACAGACTACACAGGAGCTGTGAATGGCCCTGTCAATTGTCAGAACAGGTATTCCACGTCTCGAAATCTCCTCTACTGCAGGTAGCACTGCATCACTGACTGGATTCAATAGAAGAGCATCAATTCCGCGGTCAGCCATCTCGATGATCTGTTCCGATTGAACAGCAGGGTCTTCATCTGCATAAGCCGTCAGGATATCAATGTTCAGCAGCGCCGCTGATTCCTCGACTCCGGCCTGAAGAGACACGAAGAATGGAGTCTCATCTGTCATGCTTATCGCAAGACCGATACAATACTGCTTATCATTGTTATCTA
>JAOZQW010000222.1 GCA_029932015.1 Candidatus Fermentibacteraceae bacterium | reverse complement strand
AGAAGAGCGCACCTATGCCCACATCATCAACACCGGCATCCATAGCACGGTGCAGAGCATAAAGCCTCCAGAGCATGTTCCCCTTGAGCGTATCTGATGGGTGAAGCCTGGCATACGTAGCATGGTGATAGGTCTCCTGGAAGACCTGGTAGGTGCCAATACCAACCTCCGACAGTTTTCTGAGATCGGCGATCGAGAGTGGGGCGGCATTGATGTTGGCCCTTCTTATCTCGTCTCCGCCGTGCTTGGTTCCGTAAACAACTTCCAATGTGTGGGCGATGAAATCCGCATCAGTAGTGGGGTGCTCGCCATAGACCATTATCAGTCTTTTGTGCCCTTCCGCGGTCAGGGCCTTTACCTCGGCCCTTATCTGATCATCTACGAGCTTGGTCCTGGTGACGGAAGTGTTGTCCCTGCGGAAGGCGCAGTAAACGCAGTTGTTCACACAGAAATTCGAGATGTAGAGCGGAGCGAAGAACACTATCCTTCTACCGTAGACCTTCTGCTTGATGCGGAGCCCTGCATCGGCCATTTCACTCCAGAGTTCCTCGCTGCGGCAATTGAGAAGCGCCGCAGTTTCGAATGGCTCAAGCCGCTCGATCTCGAGAGACTTGGCTATTATCTCCCTTATTTGGGTATCTGAAGGAGCCGCCTGTTCCCTGAGAACCCTGGCAATGAGTTCTTCATCAATGAAATCCTTGCCATTCACAAGGTAGCGATCGATCTCATCCTGCTTTATCTGGGAATCAATCCAGTTGCCGAATTCGGGATCTTGGGAAGTCATGATCAATTCCCCTATCCCCGAACAACTTCGAGAATGTGACCGACCATTGACTCGAACTTCTTCGCCGTAGCGGAATTACCGTCAAAATAGATGAATGGCTTTCCGGCATCACCCGAACTGGCAACGGAGCGGTCGAAAGGAAGACTGCCCAGGAATGGTACATCCATCTCCTCGCTCATGGCCCTGCCCCCCGGCTTACCGAAGAGCTCAGTCGACTCGCCGCAGTGTGGACAGATGAATTCAGCCATATTCTCGATCACGCCGAGAACCGGGAGCTTCAGTGCCCTGCAGAACTGGATGGATCTCTTCACATCATCTATCGAAAGGTCCTGTGGAGTAGTGACGATAACCGCACCTGTTGGAGCCGGAACCAGCTGGACAACAGAGAGAGGTTCATCTCCAGTGCCTGGAGGACAATCCACCACAAGGAAGTCGGGATCACCCCAGTTGACGTCTTCGAGGAGTTGACGGATGATGTTCATCTTCATGGGCCCCCTCCAGATAACGGGGTCGGTCCTGTTGCTGAGCATGAAATCAATGGAGAGCACTTTGAGCGCACCCATCTCCGCAGGAGTGATCTTCCCGTTATCCATTGTCAGGGTCGCTCCCTCGAGACCAAGAAGCCTGGGTATGCTTGGTCCGTGGAAATCTGTATCGAGAAGTCCGGTAGAGAAGCCCTGGAGAGAGAGTGAGACCGCAAGATTGGCAGCAACGGTACTCTTGCCCACCCCTCCCTTGCCTGAGAGAACGAGGATGGTATCCTTTGCAGGTGGTATCGCCAGACCCATGCTGGCGGGGGCATCAGCGTTCATTATTACAGCCTTTCGATTGGTAAGCAATTCAAGAACTATACCGGCTGGAATATACCACTTTGCATCCTTGATTGCATGTAAGGTTGCCCCTCATCCCGGGTCTTTGCATTATCCCGTGAATTGGCCTGATTGGAGGGATCAGATGCTCGACAGACGCTACTCGACATTGCTGTTCGACCTGGATGGAACCCTTATTCAATATCATGAGGCCCAGAGCTATGCTGTCTCCAGGGCACTTGAAGATATGGCTGCTGGAGGTGACAAAGCCCTGGTCGAACGTGTGATAACGCTTGTGGAGGGTGAAGATGTGCAGGATATAGAGGCCTGCAGGCCGGGCTGGGAGCCAGCCGGTTCCGAGAGAATGAAAAATGTCTTCAGGGAATTTAGGATCGATCTTCCTGCGGAGGAGTTCCTCGAAAGATACTTCACTGCAATGGGTGATCACGGTGTCCCTCTTAGGGGTGTCGAAGAGATGCTTCATGAAGTGAGCCTGGACCGAAAACTTGGAGTGGTCTCGAATGGTCTCGGCCCCGTTCAGAGAAAAAGACTTCAGAAGGCAGGACTGATGCAGTATCTTGATCTGCTTGTACTGAGCTGCGAGGCCGGATTCGCTAAACCTGATCCGTCCATACTCCGTCTGGCAATGAAACTCTCGGGTTCAACGCCTGAGGATACCCTGTTCATCGGGGACAGTACGACCAGCGATATGGGAGCGGCCGGGGCAGCCGGGATGGATTTCGTATACATCGACCCGTCAGGTGAGTTCACCGCTGATGGACCCAGGATACTCGAGATACAGGCGGCGGCAGAGCTCAAAGAGTATCTGCTGCCGGCACGGAAAGTTGACCCGACAGGAAATTCGTTCTAGAATCCCATCAAATAGGTACTCATATGAAACGAAAGGATATCTAATGAAGAAGACTGTTATCGCTCTCATCATCCTTGCTCTGCCCCTGGCTGCAGGTTTCACTGAATACGGAGCCCATGGCGGTTTCATGTTCCCATCCGGAGACAGCACCGATGTATACAAGGGCAGTCCTTTCCTGGGAGCCCATATCCTGTCGCACTTCCCCATGTTCGCTATCGAGGCGAGTATCAGTTACGTGTTCCTCGGCTTCGATGAGGACACACTCGATCCCTCGGGACACATGATCCCCATCCTTGCCGGTATCAGAAGCTACTCCGGGTCCATGTTCCTCGGTGGAGGGCTGGAACTCGATCTGAGCTCCACTGAAATAGCATCTATCGATACCAGCACCACTGACTTCGGAGCGTATGTGAATGCTGGTACGATTATCCCAACTGCGACAATGGATATCGAGCTAACTGCCAAGTACCACCTTATCGACTTCAAGTTCGACAAAGGCTGGTTCTCGATCGGCGCCGGGGTCTACTTCTAGCCGCCATTTCTCACTATTGAGGAGCCCGGGAGAACTCTCCCGGGCTTTCTCTTTTCTGATGCAACTCTATTCATTCATTCACGTATGGAGTGCGATCTCCCGGTGATGTGTCCTGTATCTGATAATGAAAAGAACACCTGCAGTCGCGAAAATGCCTGCCGACACAAGGAAGGCTTCGGTATAGCCAAAGAAGTGAAGGAGCACACTTCCCAGTATAGGTGCAAAACATGCCCGCAGAGCGGTAAGGGTGATGTGAAGCCCCTGATACGTGGCCTCCTGGCCAGGCGGAGCGAAGTGCATGCTGGAGATACTCCATGATGTTCTGACTCCGGCCATGCCGATGGCGAAAATGAAATACGCCAGATAGAAGAAGAACTGGCCGAAGGCCGGCATCCATGCACTGAAGGCAAGAGACAGAGGATAAAATGCCAGGATTATGGACACTATGCCTGTGAAGCGGAACGGGTGGAGTCTGGTCAGCCTGATACCCATGAAGGGTGAGAGAAAGAGAACTCCCAGCTGGCCGATGACCCCCTTCGCCATGGCGTACTGCTCGTAGTCCAGCTGAAGCACATCAGTGGCGAAGTATGGTATCACCGGCAGCAGCATGAGAAATGCGACTCCATAAAGGAAGAAGTAGGTCTCGAACCACGCGAATTCCCTGTCCCTTCTGAAGATGCTCCAGAGACTCTTCATGAAGTGCCTCGAACCGCGACCTGTTGCCTTTTCTGCAACTGTGGAAGACATCCCCCTGGCCATGATAGACAGGAAGATCGCCTGACCAGCGCCGAAGACCGCTTCCACAACAAATAGAAGCCTGTAGAACTGGAAATTGGCATCAAGCAGAACACCTGCGAGCATGGTTACAGGAAGACTGAAGAGGGTTAGGATGCTTGACCACCAGCCGAATAGCCTTGCGCGGTTGGAGTCTCCATACTTCTTCTTCATCACCGCATTCTGTGCAGGCAAAACCACGCTGTTGGATGCGAAGAAAAGAAGGAGAAGGAGCAGCATCACATTCACGCTGGAGAAGAAGAACATCAGGGCTACCGGAAGCCTTGTAAGCACCCCGATCAGAAGTACGGCACGGTCGTAGCGGCCGTGACTGTCGATCCAGTGGTTGATGAAGACTGAAAGGATATTGCTGATCGGCCACAGCATCGTGAGTGCCGTGATCTGCCACGCTGCCGCATGAAGACCGTTCACAGCGATGTACTCGTGGTTGATGATGACCCCGACTGAGACTCCGCCAAAAGCGGCTGACATCAGGTGAAGGCGAAAGGCCTTCCTCTCCGAGGGAGTCAGAGGATTGAAGAGTGTCCTCTCACCCTTGTTGGAGCGGAACGGCAGCCAACCGGGGAACTGCATCGGCGTTCAGCCAACCTCAGACGGTCAGCACGCCCTTCTGTTCGAGTATCTCGATGACCTTTGCAGCGCACTCTTCCGGTGTGGAAAGGTCAGTCCTGAGCACCAGCTCCGGCGTGAGGGGCTCCTCATATGGCGCCGAGATGCCGGTAAACGAGGGGATCTCTCCACTCCTGGCTTTTTTGTAAAGA
>JAOZQW010000221.1 GCA_029932015.1 Candidatus Fermentibacteraceae bacterium | reverse complement strand
CTTCATTGAACGGGAGAACCGTTTCGTCTGTACCGTAGAACTGGATGACGGCACCCCGGAGCGGGTCCATCTGGCCGACCCCGGGCGCCTGAAGGAACTGCTCTATCCTGGGAACGGTGTCCTGATCCAGAGAGCTACGGGAGGTACGGAGAGGAAGACCCGGTTCTCCCTGGTCTCCGCATGGGGTGGTGACAGTTGGATACTGATCAACACCGCCTTTCATAGGAGGATCGCCACCGCTGTTCTGGAAGACCCGACCATTTCACCGTTTGGTTCATTAGTGTCGTACAGGGCGGAGGTAACCTCACCTGTGGGCAGGAGCCGATTCGATTTCAGACTCGACCTCGAGGATAGCACAGTGCTGTGGCTGGAGGTCAAGGGATGTACCCTTTCGGCTGATGGAAGGGCGCTCTTCCCGGACGCCCCCACCGAACGCGGTAGAAGACATCTCAGGGAATTGACCGAGATAGCACTGGCACCCTGTGTCGATAAGGCCGGTGTGATGTTCCTCATCTTCGTACAGAATGTGGAGTACCTGGCTCCGAACAGGGAAACCGATTCGGAATTCGCCGATGCCCTTGTAGATGCGATCACCAGCGGTGTGGAAGTACACGGCATCGGGCTCGAACTGCGCAATGGGATTATCCAATTCGCAAGCGCGATACCGGTCCTGACAGACTAGAACAACACTCGAACTTCACTCCGGATGACTCACAATCCATTATTCCATTACACCATCAGGTGCAGCTGACCGGTCGGCTCAGGCATCTCGTCCCAGATCCTGCCGTCCAGAGTCCGCCCTCTGGACGAGTGATGAGCGCCGCCCCACTGCTTGAAGTAGAAGGCTATCCCCTCCCGTATGCACTTGTCTCGAAGAGACCTGACCCACTCTATCTTCATGGGCCTGGCATCGGGTCCCGACTCCCCTCCTACAGCGGCCCAGTGTATCCCCCGAAGGTCTGCATCGCTCACATCCTCGAGAAGTGGTTCGAACGAGATGAACCGCCTCACTGCCGGTATCTTCCGCAGTATGTCCAGCCTGTGGTAGACCTGTCTGTTCTCGACTGTCGTCCCGGCCCACACGTTGCCCGGCCAGGAAATTCTCCCTGAAAGCTCCGCCATCCTCTCGGGTCTCTTTGTGAGCAGCTGAAAGACATGCCTGTCTGAACGGGTCATGACATCGAATACCTGCAGGATGAAGTCATCGGTCACTTCCGGATGGAAAACATCCCCCATGGAAGTCATGAAGACCAAACGCGGCTTCTTCCAGTGGAGCGGCTTCTCAAGCGCATCCTCATGTACCGCGACCTCGAATCCCCGCCGGTACTTCCGCACCCCCATGGTCTGCAGTCGCAGGGCTATCCCACGGGCGTAGCAGTGGTCACATCCTGCGCTCACCGGGGTACACCCGGTCACGGGATTCCAGGTCTCGAACTTGTATCCAATGTTTGAAATGGAAACCGGCTCATCTCCTATCCTGCATTCGATGTTAATACCATTGCTACTATGCAGTATTTCCATCACATGCATTTCCGCACAATCCATCCCACTTGGGAACCTGCAATGCATTGAGTAATTTATCAAAGCACTCTGAGAAGAAGTAGATGGGGAGGAGTCCCTGAGATAATTCGGAAAGCGAGGGATTCATGAGCGACACATTCGAAATGCAGAAGAGGTATTTCACCTCCCAGCTGAAGCAATTTCGCACAAGGCCGGCTCTCAACAGGGCCAGGATCAGCGACTGCGAGTACTACATCGAGATGCTGGAGGATACCGGTACACTTGAGGAGTTCATGGCAAGGATCAGGGAGACCGGAAACATGGTCTCCACCGCTAAGGCCGAATCCTCGGATCGCTACAGCAATAGAGCCTTCATCTACGAGCAGCTTGGGCAGGAGCGGAAGGTCGAAGCCGACAGGCGCAGGCTGGATCTCATAGACGCCGCATCCACCCACATTGAACTGGCCCAGTCCCTGGAGGATTTCGAGCAGGATAACCGCCTTGAGTTCCTTGAGAACCAGGCCATCATGGCCGTTGGCTCCATCATCAGAGCTGTCTTCCATCTTGCGACGGATCCTCCCGGTTCCGGTGCAAGGACCCGTAACCTCGCCAACCTGAAGGCTTACTGGAAGCTCTTTGCGGAAGCTGACCCGGAAGCTTCCTGGGAGAGACTGCTCTCATACAGACCCTATCGGGACAGGATTATCTTCACCGATGAGCAGCTGGCGTTGCTGGAGCCGGTCTTCAGGGAGGTGCGGAACAATGGATAGCACACTGAAGCAGATGCTGGATGGATTCAGTTTCTCACTGAATAATTACTCAAATACCCTGAGTCCCGACAACGAGAAGCTCATGAGGGCGAAGGAGCTGATGGCTTCCCTCACGGAGAAGGCTGAAGCAGGTGCGGACATGGTCTCCATCAGTACCGACCCCGACTTCGCAGCAGTCGGCATGCTCCTGGGAGAGCTGGCCTCTGAGCCACCCGCTCCGCAGGAGGAAAGAGCTTCCGCACCGCAGCAGAGCCAGGCAGGATCTGCGGCTGGGGGAGTCCCTCCCGCCAGTATAGCCGCCGCCGGTTACCACATGGCTTTCGACGCTCTTCCAGCAGGCGCGCAGGAGAAGCAGAGTAAATACTACCAGAGGATATTCGACATCGAGGCCGCGTCTCCAGATGCAGTACACTTCAACACGATGCTTATCGAAGACGGCGTCCTCTTCGAGATGAGCCGCGAGCCTCTGATCGAGAGCGCCAGGGAGACTCTGGAAAAAGCAGAGGATGTGCACTCTCCCACTGTGAACCACCAGCAGAGCCTGGCGGAAGAGACCTATGCAGCCGTCTCAACCGTTGCAGAACTCGAGTACTGTGGAACACTGATGGCCGAACTGTCGAATGTAGAGCACGAATGGGACGGGATGTTCATCGAGGTAATGGGGCTTCTCCCGGCCTGCGCCCAGGCTATTGAAGCCTTCGGGCCAACAGATGAGAATGTCGGCAAGCTCAGGAACAGCCGGAGATTCATGGCAGAGATCTGGGGCATCATCTGGGACGATGTTTTTAGAGACAACCGTTATCTGCTCTTCTGGAACAGGGTTTTCTGGCCGAGGGTGCCGATGGAGAAGAGGCAGAAGTACGATGTGCACAGCGCGGAGGGCTGGCGCGACCTCCTCAAGGAGAAGTTCTACGACCCATACATCATGGATGAACCTTCCGTGGAGCATTATCCGTCCAGAGCCATCGTATCATTGTGGGGGAAAGAGTACTCAGCCGACAGAACCCTCTCCCTGCTGGAGGACCCGCCAAGACCATTGATATCCAGGAGCTGAGACATCTGGAGAATGACTGAGGCTCAGGACCTCCTACTGGTCATCTTGCGACAACAAGTCTCCGAACTGCTGTGTTTCTGCCGACTGAGATCCGGCAGAGATAGACTCCTGTATCCAGATCGGTGTCAAAGGACAGGTTCTGGGAGCCGGATGTCATATATGTCTGACTCAGTTCCTGGACCATTCGACCGGTGAGGTCATACAGACTGATGCTCACCGCTCCTGATTCGGGAAGTGAAATGCGCAGGCTGAAGCGGCTGGCAACCGGATTGGGCATAACTGATGATACATGAAGAGTACTGCTGCCTGCAGACTCCTCGATACCCATCAGGGAATGTGCCTGAATGAAGTAGAGGTCCGTACCCGCTCCAGTGATGTTCGCATGGACATGCTTGCCGATGGCCGTGACGTACCTGCCGTCAGCGCTCATATCAACATGAAACATCGAGCCGGGAGTATCAACGGTTATGATGGGAGAGGTTGGAATGTCGTCATCGAATACCTGTACTTCATCCCCCCCCCCGCTCTGGCAGCCCCACGATCCGGCGACCATCCATCTTCCATCATCAGAGCAGTCCATCCACTCAATCCCATCCTGCATGGAGCCGGAACCGATGGGATAATCATAGGTCCAGACAGGTGTAGAACTGGCAACATCGAATCGGAGGATCCTGTTTCCCAGGTTGGAGCTTCTCCTGAAGCCGAAGTAGACTGTTGCGTTGTCGCTGGCAATGGCTGCGGCCGCTCCATAATGGCTGGGGACGGAATGATTCAGGACATTTATGTAATTGCTCCCGTTCCAGGTGGCGATCCTGGCGTTCAAGTATCCATACGCCACAACAGATCCATCCGGGGATACTGCGAAGCAGTCACACGAAGCTTCCAGTATATGGGTGTCCTCAAGAGTCCCTGTAGCTGCGTCTACACGGAACAGTCTGCCGTTTTCCCTGAAAATGCACTTGGATCCATCTGCCGTAAGGCGAAGCTGGCGCGGAGCGTGGATCCTTTCTGCATCCTCATAGGTCAGATAAGGGGTAGTTCCGGAACTGTTGAAGAAGAGGATCGCAAGATGTCCGTCTATCATGCCCCCCACCGCAAGAACAGAGCCGTCGGCAGAGCAGTCTATTTTGCCCGGACTGTCCACCCATGCCGCGATGAATGCACCGGCTCCACCGGATTCCTCATATGTCCAGACAGGGGCAGCTGATGAAGAAGTGAACAATGGGGGGGGGGGGG
>JAOZQW010000220.1 GCA_029932015.1 Candidatus Fermentibacteraceae bacterium | reverse complement strand
ACAGTCTCCTGCTTCCATCCCAGAATGACATCCGCCGATGAGTTGCATGGGAAAGGGTATCAAGCTCGCTCTCGGAGACCATACCTTTCGATACAAGTAGTGAAGCCCCATGGGGGCTCAGGGCACCGCCGCAAACCTTCTCGCGGGGAAATACCGCTTTATCCAGCAGCAGGCACCTGGTACCGCTGGAAGCCAGTCTCCATGCACATGCTGAACCCGCAGGTCCGGCGCCGACGATGACGACAGGATTCATTCGCACCTCCTCTGCGGAATATGCAGATACATGGAATGAGCGTTAACCCCGGCAGATGGTGTATAGTCGTTCAACCAGATCCTGGCTAATGAAGCTGCAGCGTAACCCAGTTATTTCAGGTGTTATGAGATGGCCTGGGTTCTTTGGACAGGAAAAGGGGTTGCTTATGGTGGATTCCTGCCCTGTGTTCACGGCTGCCATGGAGCGGAGGGCGTAGCCCGAAGCGGAGTGGCAGCCGGCTGAGTGCTCTCTGATTCATGCCATCACTTTCCTGTTACCGCAACCCTCATGGTAAACCTCTGACGGCGTCCTCTTTCCAAGACTCGTGTGTCTCCTCTCGTTGTTGTAGAACTCGAAGTAGTCCGCAAGCCTGGCCCTGCCCGAGAAGTAATCAAGGTATTCATTCAGATACACTTCCTCGTACTTCACAGTCCGCCAGAGACGTTCGACCATGATGTTGTCGAACGCCCTGCCCTTGCCGTCCATGCTGATGCGGACTTTAGCATCCTCCAGCACTTTCGTGAAACCTTTGCTGGTGTACTGACTGCCCTGGTCTGTGTTGAAGATCTTTGGAGTGGCAATCTCCAGGGCGGTCTCCAGTGCTCTGATACAGAAGCCCGATTCAAGTGACAGAGACAGGTCCCAGGAGAGCACATAGCGGCTGAACCAGTCCATTATCACCGTCAGGTAGGCAAAGCCGTGCCTGAGCCGGATGTAAGTGATATCGCTACACCATACATGATCAGGATGATCGATGGGAAGCTTGTGCAGCAGTATGGATAAACCCTGTCGTCATTGTCTCTTACGCTTAGTGATCTCTTCGGATAGATCGCCTGGATGCCAATCAGCTTCATCAGACGGCCGACCTTCTCGCGACAGGCAGGATGATCCTGTGTACCGAGCCAGTCGCTCAGGCGACGGGCACCGTAGAAGGGATGACGGGTGTACTCCTCGTCGATCAGGCGCATGAGTTGCATGTCCTCTTCGGACACTCCAACGGGGTCGTAGTAGTACCCTGAACGGGATAGGCCGAGCAGCTCACACTGTCGTGTGATGGATAGCTGAGGATGTTCCGGCTCAATGAGCGTTCGCTTCTTACCCGGACGGAAGCTCTGATTTTTTTTTGAGCCAGTCGAGTTCGATCTTGAGACGGCCGATCTCTTCGTAAAGTTTTGACTTGACACCCTCTTCATCAACCTTCTTCTTCCGGCGACGATCTGAGAAGATGTCTGATACTTCCGCGAGGAGCCGCTTCTTCCACATCCTGATCTGGTTCGGGTGAACCTCGTAGAACGAGGCCAGTTCGGATAGACTTCTCTCACCCTTGATTGCCTCGAGGGCAACCCGGGCCTTGAAGTCTGCACTGTGATTCTTGCGCATAGATCTGCCTCCAACCATGATGTTGGTAACATAGGCAAATCCACCTTATTCACCTGTCCAGTTTTCCCAGGCCACTATACTGCCCTACCGTAGTGGACGCTTTTAGAACTGGTACCCCATAGTGGATGCTTTTAGAACTCTTGCAGCCGCTCTCTGATCACGATGCACCTTAGTGTACAGGAGTAGCTCCAGCGGGATGTGAAGAATGCGTCGAGGAATCAGTGATGGTCTACCGGAGAAGTACCGTTCTTGCTACCTTCCGCTGCCCATGAGAATCCAACACGATAAGGTAACATCCGTTTGGTAGAGAGGGGCAGGGTGACCATACAAGACTTTGCTCTCCGAAGTGCAAATGTTCTGCATTCCTATCAGCTATTACATGCCCTGATAAGTCGTATATGGAGATGTCCATCAAGTCTGAGAGCGGAAGGGTGCTTGTGACTGTCAGGCTACGTGAGAACGGGATTGGGAAAACACGCACTTCAAGCTCATCAGCACAACCCTCTGTCTCAAGTCCTGTTTCGGGTTCGTATCGACTCAGAAATCCGTCTCCACTAATTGTGCCAGCTGCTATATACCCTCCCAAAGGTAACTGCCTAGCCGAATAGAACATGTGAGTATCGTCCACCCAGTCCCACCATTGTTCATTCCCTAATGAGTCTATTTTCGATAACGTGCCCCAAGAACTAGATCGTCCTATGGTTTCATCTCTATCATATTCAGAGTAAATATACCCTGCGTAAATGTATCCACCATCCATCGTCGGGTTGATTGAACAAGTGTGGGGTTCAGCGTAGCTGTACAAAGACGTCGTCCATTGGATATTGCCAAGAGAGTCTACGTGCGATACAGTCGGTCCATCAGCCGGGTAGGTATACCCATTCAAGACTATGTAACCGAAATCCGATGCCAGGCACATATCACGACAACCGTATACTCCAGAGATATAGGATTCCCACAGTATGTTCCCATTGAGATCGAAATGTGTTAAGTATTGACTTTTTGCGAGAATGGTCAGACCTTCATATTCGTACACTATCCGTAATGCTCTATCATTAATCTCCCCATCCGACAGGTGTGTCCATAGGGTATCTCCACTCGAATCAGTTCTGAGAACCCATGTTCTACGAATGAGTGGGCTCTGTTGTCGAGATGTTCCACATATTGCATAACCACCGTCTGGAAGAGGTATCACACAATATCCGGAATCTGTATGACCAGGGATATCATACACCTTGAACCATTCCAGCTCTCCGTTATATCCTATCTTCAGCAGGTGCAATCCCCAGGTTGGTGCAGCGCTGCTTCGACAGGATCCTGTCGCTATGAAGCCGGAACCAGGAACCTCTTCCACCCAGTATGCATGCTCGCTTTCGAAGCCCCCCCCTGCTGACCAGATCAACTGACCGTCCGGGTCAAACAACATCACGGAAGATCCATCGAATCCTTGCCCTGCAACTATGATGTTACCGGCAACGGTCGCATGTACATCATAGAAACATGCATCATCATAAGTATTGCTCCAGATCACTCCTGGCGCTTGGGCAGCAACGTATGTTTGGAGAATAGCAGTTATAAAGATAGTAGATTTCATGCTTGCTCCTTGCTCCAGTTAACCTAATGCAGAAGGAGAAAGCAACAAAGCATTCGATAGTAAACAACGGGTTCGAATTCATCTTATTGTAAGTTGTTGGCGTCATGGTGAGTAGGAGTAGCGCAATAACGGTACCCCAAACGGGATTCGAACTTAATGGATTAAGCACAGGGGCATACCTGGAATCTGAAGACGATTCCAGGTATGCCCCATCAGCTGTGAATGTATCGCTATCAGTCGTCGAGGTAGCCGAGGTTCCTGAGCTTCTTGAGTATCTCTTCTTCCTCGTCTGGATGGACATCGTGTGTAGGAGGTGGTACCAGTCCTGCCAGTTCCAGATCACGCATGAAGCCGGTGTGGGAAGTGTGGTCTGCAAGCTCTATCCGTGTTATCTCTCTGACGGTGATCTCCTCGTCAGGAGCGACAGTGCAGGAACCTGTGCCGGATGCGATGACAACAACACCATGCCTGGCGAGCATGGCGCAGGCCTCTGACCTGGCCTTCTCATCCTCCTGCATTCCGAGCTTCTCAGCAGCCTTTGTGTGGAAGACCTCCACCCTGCCGCCCCTCTGCCTTATCTCTGTACCCAGCTCGTCCAGGAGGCTCTCGTCTGAGCCATTTCCATCTTTCATCCAGATGATGAGACCCTTCACTGCTCGCCTCCCTTCGCGGCTTCCATGAGTATTTTGGCTATCTCCGGTCTCGTAAACTCGGGCGGTGGAAGCTTACCTTCCTTCAGCATTGCCCTGACTTTTGTCCCGGCCAGGAATATCTTGTATTCTGCATC
The DNA here is from genome assembly GCA_029932015.1 of Candidatus Fermentibacteraceae bacterium. Lineage (GTDB taxonomy): Bacteria > Fermentibacterota > Fermentibacteria > Fermentibacterales > JCC-6 > JAOZQW01. Next base: position 549 of record JAOZQW010000220.1, on the reverse strand, counting down.
ATGGGCGCAGGTCTTCGCAGTCGCCATACCTCCGCACTTCGTACAGAAGAAGGAGTGCTCGAACTTGAGCGGGACGATACCCAGCTCATCGGCATCGAACCTGTCGAAGATCATCTGAGCATCGTAGGTGCCGTAGAAATTACCTACACCGGCATGATCTCTGCCAACTATAAAGTGACTGCAGCCGTAGTTCTTACGGAGCAGTGCATGGAATACAGCCTCTCTTGGACCGGCATAGCGCATAGCCGCAGGGAAGACGCTCATGACTACTCTGGTGGAGGGATAGTAATCCTGGAGCAATACTTCGTAGCATTTCATCCTGACATCCGCCGGGATGTCCCCTGCCTTTGTCTCGCCGACCAGAGGATGGAGCAGAAGACCGTCCACGATCTCCATTGCACACTTCTGAATGTACTCATGAGCCCTGTGGATGGGATTTCTGGTCTGGAAGGCAACGGCGGTCCTCCAGCCCTTCGCCCTGAAGAGAACCCTGGTCTCTTTGGGATCGAGGCGGTAATTGGCGAATTCTTCCGTCTCTCTCCTGCGGAT
>JAOZQW010000219.1 GCA_029932015.1 Candidatus Fermentibacteraceae bacterium | reverse complement strand
CCTGTGCCTGCTTCGGCCCAGGGCACATCATGGCCTACGAAGGGTACGCAGGAGGCTACTGCTATGCCGAGTTCACCATTTGTGTCATCGAAGGCTACTATGGAGAATGTGGCGGTCCAGCCTGAGCCGGGGTGGGTGGTGGGGATGGATGCCGCGAGGGTCATGAGTATCAGTGAAAGGACTGTCATGTCATTCTCCCTGGTCTGGTTGTCTAGCCTAGATGCACCTCGGTGTCAGACGTTCTATTCCTGAAGAAGTCGCCTCCGGCTTCGAAGATCTCTCCATTCCTCTGCATCTCTTCGGGGACCTGCTCTGCCTGGAATCTGTATATCAGGAGTGAATTGCCCTCGCTGGGTCTGAGAGAACACCTTGGACCGAGAACAGCGAAGAGCAGGTCGTATGATCTCTTATGTGCTGGTCCTGGATCTGGGATCCTGAGTGGGCGGTTGTGAGGGCAGTTCATGAAGCGGATTATGACTCTCCTGTTATCCAACGTGCCGTCATGATCTGTTCTCTGCCTGTACGGGATGAGCTCGATGCCGTAGAGCTTGGAGCAGACGTAGCAGGATATCTCAAGAGTGTAGTGGGGTCCTGATATGATACCTTTGCGGGAGAGATTGCCGGCTGCATCGAAGAACCGGCCGATGTCGTGGGAGACATCAGCCGGAAGTTCAATGGTGCTCTCCCCGTCATCGCCAGCTTGTCCGGGCGGTGCGGGGCGGGTCATCAGAAGACGGTCTCGGTGGTGATGCTGTCGAGGAAGGCGACCAGGAGTTCGATGGCGGTCTCTATGTCATGCTTGTGGATGACTGCAACCGGGCTGTGTCCGTACCTGGTGGGTATGGAGAGACAGATGGAGTGAGTACCGGAGCCGAACTTCTGCATGCTGGAAGTATCGGTGCCGCCCCTTACGAGTATCTCCATCTGGTGGTCTATCTTTTTCTCTTCGGCGAGGTCTCTCATGTAGGAGACAAGCGAGGTGGAGCTTATGACGCTGGAGTCCATCTGTTTGATGGCAACGCCCTTGCCGAGCTCTGCTATCCTCATCCGCTCGGGGTGGCCGGGAGTGTCTCCTGAGCCGGTGATGTCCGCGGCGATACCGATGTCGGGCTGTATGCTCTGGGCTGCGACTGTGGAACCTCTGAGTCCGACTTCCTCCTGTGAGGTGCCCACTGCATAGAGATCGATGGCCGGGTTGCTGTAGCGCTTCATGGCCTCGATGATGATGTATGCGCCTACCCTGTCATCGAAAGCCTTGGCGACGAGGCACTCCCCGAGCTCTTTGAGCTCAGTGTCCATTGAAACCCAGTCTCCCCTGCCGACCTTGCTGACTACTTCATCATGGGGAAGGCCGAAATCGAGATAGATGTTCTCCATGGCGGGAGTGTGCTTGCGCTTCTCGGGGACGATCTCGAACCTGCGGTTGACCACTGCGGTGAGGATACCGTTCTTCCGCGTATGCACCCTGACGGTGTGACCGTTGATGTTGGCAGGGTCCCATCCGCCTACGGGGACCATGGAGGCGAATCCTGCTGCGTCTATGTTGTAGACGAGGAAGCCTATCTCATCGATGTGGCCGGCAAGCATGACCTTGGGGCGGTTATCGCTCTGGTCGCCTCTCTTGACGGCTATGACGTTCTTCATGGCATCGACTGTGATGCTGTCGGCTATGCCTTCAAGTGATTCACGGAAGAGGTCGACTACCGCGTCCTCATGGCCGGATACGCCGTCGATCTCACATAGTTTTCTGAGGAGTTCCATCGAGTTCCCTTCCCTGTTACCTGTTGCGGACCCTGCCAGTCGGACGGGCTCCGGGATCGGAGACCGCTCCAGGCGCGAGCCATTTGAATCCTGCGGCGTACATCCATTCAGTAGGTTCATCTCCCGCGAAGGCTATGTCATCAAGGACGCTGTTCGCAGCCTGTTCGGGGGTGAGACCGACATCGAGCATCTGGTTGTAATAGAATATCTCGAGCATGCCGCTGGCTCCCCAGTCGACGCTCAGATCGTAACCTGAGACTATGAAGCCTTCAGGCCAGTCGGTCCTGGAGGCGAGGAGAGTCTGGGGGACAGACCCGGCCATCACCTCGCATGCGCTGAAATGCAGCATGGCGAGGTTCCTGCAGGGCTCCAGGGCACGGATAAGGTCATTTGCGGTGACGGTCCCACCAGCCAGCTCGATGCCAGCGGAAGTACCGTGGGAAGCAAGAATGAGGTAGACATTTCCGGGAAGTCCGGAACTCTCAAGACAGAAGTCCTCGAGATCCTCAACATCGTGTACGAAGCGGTGCCTGACGGTGACGCCGGGAACCCTGGCAAACCATGCATCGAGCATCTCTCCAAATGAATACTCATCCTCCGTCATGGACTCCTGCCACTCGGCTTCAAGGACGACAAGCCAGTTGGTGGGGAGCATGCCTGATCCGGCACGGTAGGCTTCCCAGTCGTACCACTCGCCTCCTCCGTCGGGTCTCCAGAGGCCTCTGAAGGATTCACCGTCCGCTGCCATCTCGAACCAGCCCTCACCTGATGCGGAGGGCTCTTCATATGTGAATACGAGGCGACCATCCGGCCCAACTTCCCCTTCGACACTGGAGTAGCCACCAACCTCGTATCGGCCGGTGACCGAAGTGCCGGTCTGGTTCAGAAAAAGGGTGCCGTAGGTGCTCTCCCATGTACCGCTGAAGTCAGGTACTTCTGCGAATGAGGTGACAATGATCGCAGCTGCGAGTGTGATCGCCAGTGTGTATCTCATTCAAGGACCGCCCTAATCCGTCTTACTCCGCTGGAGGAGCTCTTCTCCTTGACTATTCGGAACCTGCCGAGGGTGCCGGTCCTCTCCATGTGGGGTCCTCCGCATATCTCGATGGAGAAGTCCCCTATGCGGTAGACCTTGACCATGTCTCCGTACTTGCTCCTGAAAAGACCGATGGCGCCCAGCTCCTGGGCCTGCTCCAGCAGCATCTCCTCAACTGTTATCTCCATGTCGGCCTCGATGATCCTGTTGACCATGTCTGTTACTGCAGTGCGCTCCTCCTCGGTCATCTTCGCAGGGTGGCTGAAGTCGAAGCGGAGTCTCTGGTCGGTGATGTTGCTCCCCTTCTGCTCGACATGGTCGCCGAGAACCTGCTTGAGAGCCTTGTGAAGGAGATGAGTGGCTGTATGGAGTTTGGTGACCATCTCGCTGTTGTCGGCAAGGCCGCCGCTGAACTTGCCTGCGGTGGACTGCCGGGAAAGCTCCCTGTGCTTGTCGAAAGCCTTTGTGTAACCGGGCATGTCTATGGTCATGCCGTTCTCCCTGGCAAGCTCTGCCGTGAACTCCACCGGGAATCCGTAGGTGTCGTAGAGTTTGAAGGCAACTCTGCCGGGGATGATCTTTGCGGGGTTTTTCAAAAGATTCGGGAGGAGCTTGCTGAATTCTCTCAGGCCTGACTGGAGGGTCTGCCCGAATCTCTCCTCTTCCGCGGCCATCTCTTCGAGGACGAAGGCCCTGTTCCTGGCGAGTTCCTCATGGACATCCGACTCGCCCTCGATCACAAGCTGCGCCAGATCGGCGGTAAAGGGCTCGTTGATGCCGAGCTTCCTGGCGTGCCTGATGGCGAGCCTGACAAGTCTCCGGAGTACATAGCCCCTGTCGAGGTTGGAGGGCGGGACGCCCTGATCGTCTCCGAGGATATGAGTGGCTGTGCGGATGTGGTCGGCGATTATCTTGAGGGACCTTGATGCTTCTTCATCCGGGCTGTCACCGAGACCTGCGAGTTTGCTGATCCTGCCGAAGAGGGGCTGGAACAGGGGGATGCCGAAGATGCTGTCGCAGCCGTTCATCATGGCCACGGTGCGCTCGACGCCCATGCCGGTATCAACACTCCTGAGCTCGAGGGGGACGAAGGAACCGTCCTCCGTCTTCCTGTACTGCATGAAGACATCGTTCCATATCTCGAAGTACTTGCCGCAGCCGCAGCCGGGCCTGCACTCGGGTGAACATGGATCGGTGCCGGTATCGATGAACATCTCGGTATCAGGACCGCATGGACCGGTCCTGCCGGTGGGTCCCCACCAGTTGTCCTCCCTGCCGAAGAAATAGATCCTCTCGGGGGGCAGGCCTACCTCTTTCCATATCTCAGCAGCTTCTTCATCTGCGGGTGCATGCTCATCGCCGCCGAATACGGTGACGTGAAGCTGGTCGGGTGAGAAGCCGAGCCATTTACTGCTGGTGAGGAACTCGAAGCTCCAGGTGATGGCTTCCTTTTTGAAATAATCTCCGAGGGACCAGTTACCGAGCATCTCGAAGTAGGTGAGGTGCGTATGGTCACCCACTTCATCAATGTCACCAGTGCGGATGCACTTCTGGATATCTACAAGCCTGCGGCCTGCTGGATGCGATTCTCCGAGGAGGAACGGGACCAGCGGCTGCATGCCTGCCGGTGTGTAAAGAATGGTGGAATCGTTCTCAGGTATGAGAGAGGAGCCCTGAATGACGGCATGCCCCTTCTGCCTGAAGAATTCGATGTACATGCGGGTAAGCTCAGCCTTGGTCATCAAAAGTCCTTCCAGGTGACGGGGGAAGCACATCCTG
>JAOZQW010000513.1 GCA_029932015.1 Candidatus Fermentibacteraceae bacterium | reverse complement strand
TGGTACTTCATGCAGTGACCTATTACATTGGCCACCTTGCTGAACCTGCCGTCATCCATTTCACCGAGGGACCAGAGTATTCTGCGCTGAACAGGCTTCAGTCCATCAGCATCATCTGGGATCGCCCTGTCCTTGATGACATAGGATGCATACTCCAGAAAATTTCGGTCGAATATCCTCCTGAGACCAGAACCGCTCATACCAGATTCTCCATGATGAACTTCCTGCGCTCAGGAGTATTGCGTCCCATGTAGAACTCGAGCATGCCTGGGATCTCCTGTAGCTTGGTTATCCTGACAGGGTCCAGCCTCATATTGTGTCCTATGAACTGCCCGAACTCCTTCGGTGATATCTCGCCGAGTCCTTTGAACCGGGTTATCTCCGCTTTCTTTCCCAGTCTTAACTGTGCATCGTCCCTCTCCTTCTCCGAGTAGCAGTAGAGGGTTTCCTTCTTTGTCCTCACCCTGAAGAGCGGAGTCTCCAGTATGAAGAGATGCTCATCAAGAACCAGCGCCTCGAAGAAGTGCAGGAACAGCGTAAGCAGCAGATTCCGTATGTGCATTCCATCGACGTCTGCATCAGTGGCCAGGATGATACTGTTGTAGCGGAGCCCGTCGATATCATTCTCTATGTTAAGAGCCCGCATGACATTATAGATCTCCTGGTTCTTGTATATAGTGTCACGTTTGAGCCCGAAGCAGTTGAGAGGCTTGCCCTTGAGAGCGAATACCGCCTGTGTGTGAACATCCCTGCTGGCGATGATGCTGCCAGCGGCGCTGGCCCCCTCGGTCAGAAAGATGGTGCTCTCCTCAGCCCTCTGATCGTTATCGCCCAGATGCACCTTGCAGTCCTTAAGATTCGGGATACGCAGTGCGATGCTCTTCGCTCGCTCTCTTGCCTTCTTCTTGACATTTCGGAGCTCAGTACGGATGCGCTGATTCGATTTGACCTTGTCAACAACTACCTGGGCCAGCTCAGGATTACGGTGCAGGCTCTGCTCCATTTCCTGACTGACGGTGGAGACAATCCACCCTCGTATATCGTTGTTGCCCAAGCGGGTTTTCGTCTGAGATTCGAATACGGGCTCCTTCAGGCGGACTGATATGGCTGCAATGATCCCCTCACGCACATCCGCACCCGAATAGCTTCCGCCGGTGAAGGAGTTCACAGCCTTGAGTATCCCTTCCTTGAAAGCGGAAAGGTGTGTACCTCCACTGGATGTGTACTGACCGTTGGCAAAGGACAGGTAACGCTCTCCGAACTCAGCCGTATGCGTGAGGGTGAACT
>JAOZQW010000218.1 GCA_029932015.1 Candidatus Fermentibacteraceae bacterium | reverse complement strand
TGGCCTGATTTCTCAATGACAAGAACCGGGGATGCTCTTCATGGCGTTAAGTGCAGGGCCGGAAGGATGTACTGCAACATCGACGCCGACGGCAGGGTCTACCCCTGCTCCCTGCTCATCGGACTCTATCCGGAAGCCCAGAACGCTCTGGAAGTCGGTTTCCAGAAGGCTTTCGAAAGCACACTGGAGCTCCCATGCCAGGCATGCACCGCAAGCTGCTACACCGAATACAACTACCTCTACAGTCTCAGACCGGGTGTTGCCCTTGAATGGCATCGAGCCGTGGTCGAGACCGACAGGATGATGGAGCTGAGCAGCAGGAAATTGACCAGCGAATAACTTTGCTCATCTAAGAAACCGGACAGGAGCTGTAATGAGCGCACTTCCTGAGTACAGGACCAGGGTGATACTGGAAGGTGAAGGAGTACCAGTCGTTCAGGGGATTTTCCTTGAGACCGGTTCTGCTCCACCGGATGCCCTGCCGGGAACCCCGGTCTACCTGAAGGCCCAGATACCGGGCGCCACCAGCCGAAAGGCTCAGGGGCTTGTCAGAAGAGTGGATAGCATAGATGACATCCCCATCGAGCTGAAGGCGATAGAGCAGGCTGCAGATGGCGCCATGGAGGGGATCCTGATCGCTTCCGGACTCGATATCATCAAAGAATACTATGCGGCATGCACGCTGGATTTCGGTTCAGAGGAGCGGCTTCCGGGCGGAGTCCTCGTATTTAGCGCAGAGGGCGGATCGGGGGTTGAGGAGCGATCCGGGTCACTGGTAAGCATCCCTTTCCTTCTGATCGCTCCTCCCTCACCCGGAGACATCATGGATGCTCTGCCTTCCAGCGTGCCAGAAGCATCTGCCGAGTCGCTTGCCTCCCTCCTGCACGGCATGATCGGAACATTCCTCAAATACAGACTCACTGTTCTCGAAGCCAATCCAGTCGGTCTTCTCGCGGATGGCTCAGTGACCGTTGTGGACTGCAGAGCTGAATTCGAGAAGAGCGCCGTGCGCAAGGGCGACAGGGACCTGTTCATAACCCCGGGCTCGAAGGGTTCGGCCGATCTCACTCCACTTGAGCGTAAAGTAGCAGCCATCAATGCCGCTGATCCCTCAGGCACGGGCTTCTTCCGCCAGAACCGGGAAGTACCTCCCGCAGGAGCCCTGAGAGTTGCCACAAACCTCTGCGGAGGCGGCGGGAAAATGCTGTGGGAAATGACCACAGGATATAGACCGTCGATTTTTACAATGAACGAATCCGACACTTCCGGAGGTCTTTCCGCCTTCAAGAGCTGCCGAATACTAAAGGTCATCCTCTCGCAGGAGGGGGCTCAGGTCCTTATCCTGACCGGTTCGGGAATGGCATTTCAGAATCAGCACCACCTTGCAGCGGCTGTCTGGAAGGCTCTTCGCGAGAGCCCTACTCCCCTGCCCTGCCTTCTCCGATTCGGAGGGACCGATGAGAACAGGGCCAGAGAGCTCTTCGAAAGAGTATCAGGCTCATTGCCTGTGCAGGTCAGGACCTATCCTGCTGAAATATTCCCGAATGCAATGGCTGACGACCTCGAGGTAATAGCTCTTTCAGAAGCACTCAGCGTAGACCCTCCCCCACCCGCACAGGGAGAACCGTTCCTTACGGTTGAAGTCCCACCGGGGCGGATATTCTTCTATCCTGAACTCTGGCCATTCGAGGAATCCCCTCCTTCGGTGACCGCCTGTCCCACCGGATTCCTCAAGTGGGAGGATGGCACGCTGTCGGTCGATACTGAAGCGAGGTGCATCGGCTGCCTCATGTGTGAATGTGCCGCCCTGCTGGACGGGAACAGCGAGATCCGAATAGAACTCGATATGCCAGAGGAGGTTGACTGATGGCAGGCATCCTCAAGCACCTTGCAGGAATAGAAACACCGGAGACACTCGTTTTCGGGATCACCGGCCGACAGGGTCGCAGTAAATCCAGGCTCATGAAGAAGTACGGCACGCATATCATCGCAGGCTGCACACCGGGAAAGGGAGGACAGGAAATCGATGGAGTTCCCGTCTTCAACAGCGCGGCCGAAGCCGTAGAGGCTTTCCCCCGGCTCAATACAGCTGTTCTCTTCGTCCCTGCCGGGGCAGTGAAGAAGGCGGCCATGGATGCCATCGATGCGGGACTCGCATTCCTTGTCCTTGCTGCGGATGGTGTTCCGGTCCATGACGAGATAATCCTCAAGGAATACGCTGCTACCAGGGATACTGTCTATCTTGGCCCCAATACCGTGGGACTGCTGGATACGGATGGCTATCTCTTCGGGCTCATCGGAGGCAGCGCGACCTGGGCGAAGCGGAACTACCTGCCGGGCAAGGTTGGAGTAATCTCACGGTCGGGCGGGCTTTCCCAGCTGCTTGGAGCTTTTCACTGCAGGCCTGATCTTCCCGGACTAAGGTCGGACGGTTCATTCGGTCCCCTCTGGGGGGACGACTTCCCCGGCGTATCAGCTGTTGTCTGTGTAGGCGGCGACCCTGTACCCGGCGTATCGATACTGGACGCGGCCAGGGCTTTCGAGAAAGACCCAAGGACAGAGGTTATAGCAGTATACGGTGAAACGGGGACAACGCAGGAGAATGATCTGGCCAGAGCAGTCACCGCCGGAGAGATATCAAAGCCTATCGTTGTCTTCCTTGGCGGCAAGTTCACCCAGGCTGGAGTAGCCCAGAGTCACGCAGGAGCCATGATAAGGAACAAGGAGGAGAGCTGGGGGGCCAAGAAGGAAGCGCTTGAGACCGCCGGCATTACCGTAGTCGAAAGGCCGGATGCCGTTTTCGGGGCAGTACTGGGTAAACTGGACTGACCGGACCCGCAGGAATCCACCTCCCCGCCCCTGACTGAAGAGGACGAATATGAAGTACAGAAAATTCGGAAATCTCGACTGGGAGGCCTCTGTGCTGGGATTCGGCGCCATGCGTCTCCCCCACAGGGAAGGTGAATACTCGGCCATACTCGAAGATAAGGCAACCGCTATCCTCCATGCAGCTATCGATGGCGGTGTGAACTACATCGACACTGCGCAGCCATATCACAGAGGTGAGAGCGAGAGCTTCCTCGGCAGAGCACTTAAGGACGGCTATCGTGACAGGGTCAGGGTCGTCACCAAACTCCCCTGCTGGAGTGTTGAGAAACGGGATGACTTCGACCGTTACTTCGATGAGCAGATGGAAAAGCTGCAGTTCGATCATCTTGACTTCTACCTCCTCCATGCCCTCCAGAGGGACTGGTGGGATAAAATGAAAGACCTCGGCTTCCTGGACTGGGCAGAGAGGAAAATGGCTGATGGAGCCATCACTCACATCGGCTTCTCCTTCCATGACAGGCTGCCGCTGTTCAAGAGGATAATCGACGAATACGACAATTGGACCCTTGCCATGGTGATGTGCAACTACATGGACATCAATTATCAGGCAGGGATAGAGGGAGTGAAGTACGCTGTAGACAATGGGCTTGCAGTAGTGGCTATGGAGCCCCTCAGAGGAGGACTGCTGGCCAAGGAGCCCCCCTCCGACATACGAAGCATCTTTGATTCCGCTCAGACTGGCAGGACACCCGCTGAATGGGCTCTGAGATGGCTCTGGGACAGGTCTGACATATCAGTTGTCCTGAGCGGCATGAGCACGATTGAGCAGTTGGAGCAGAACCTGGTATCTGCATCGGAGTTCGAGCCTGACTGCATGTCGGATGACGAGCACGAACTGATAAGAGATGTGCGAAGTGCTTACAGGAGTAAAGCTCTCATCCCCTGCACAGACTGCAGATACTGCATGCCATGTCCACAGGGTGTGGCTATCCCATGGGTATTCGAGTACTTCAATATGGCTTCAGTGTACGAGGATCCTGACGCGGCAAGGGAGCAGTACGCATTCCTCGGAGAGAAGAATGCAGCATCCCTCTGTAATGCCTGCGGCAAATGCGAGGACCTCTGTCCCCAGCACATTGGTATCATCGATGCTCTCAGGGAGGCTCACGCCCTCCTGTCAGTTCCTGCCTCTGATCCTTGATACCATGAAGGGGGTCACGGCGTAGATAGCCGTACTCCATGTCGGTGTGAATACCGCTACGCAGATCCCGACAAGAGCGAGAGCAGGCAGGACGATGTTGATCCTGACGCCCTGTCGCATGATATCCGCTCCAACGCCCTCTTTGAGCATAGATGGATGCTTTTTTACCGTTGCCCATTGCAGGAGAATGAACAATCCAATGAAGAAGATATTCAGGTGAAAGAAGCAGTTGGAAACGAAGTAGTTGTCATACCTGCCGATGAGTGAGGACGAGAACGGGATGAGGCAAACGAAGAAGAGGCTTGCCAGACTTGCCCAGAGATGCGCTGTGCAGGTGCTCCTGAGATGCCGGAAGAGCTTCTGCTGGGTTATCCAGAAGATACCAAGCATCAGGAAGCTGATCGCGAATGTATGATACAGCCTGCCGGTTCCCATCAGGAAGTTGAACAGGTCTCCATCAGACTCGACGCCATGCTCAGCTCCCGGCAGCGGGATGTTCAATACAAGGAGGGTCATAGCGATGGCGAAAATGCCATCGGCAAGTCCCTCGAACCT
>JAOZQW010000512.1 GCA_029932015.1 Candidatus Fermentibacteraceae bacterium | reverse complement strand
CTGATGTGATATTGACCTCCGGTTTGACAGGTGACATTCTGTCACCGCAGCAGACCGAGGAGGTCACGATGTCAGGTCAGAGGAAGAGATATTCAGGCAAGTTCAAGTTTCATGTGGTACTTGAGCTTCTTGAGAAGAAGCGTACGCCTGCTCAGATCGCAAAGGCTTACGGGATACATCCCAACACGGTCATAAACTGGTGGAAGCACCTTGAGGAGCATGGCCCTGAAGTCTTCGAGTCCGGTCGGCAGACGAGCGAATACGAGAACAGGCTCGCGGATCTGGAGCAGCTTCTTGGCAAGAAGGAAGTTGAGATAGCTCTTTTAAAAAACTTCCTGGGCCGGGGCAACTGAGTACAATGGAGAAGGTTGAGCTTGTTCGGGAGCTTCGGGAAGAGCATGAATTGTCTATGCTTCTCAGTCTCCTGGATCTGCCCCCATCCACCTGGTACTACCACACCAGACACAGTTGCACCTATGAAGAGAAGTATCGGTATCTCCGCAAGCCGCTGGAACAGATTGCACTCGATCATCCGGAGTACGGATACCGCCGCACCAAGACGGAGCTGAGTGAGATGCTTGGGAGACCAGTCAACCACAAGGTCATCCAGCGGCTTCACCGACACTGGGACCTGAGGGTCCTGCGTGGTACGAAGCACCCTCGTCCCAGCGGTATACGGCAGGCAATACTACAGGCTGGCAAGCTGTGCAACCTTGTTGCCGGGATCGAGCATCCGAAGCCCTTTGAGGTGTTGTATACGGACTTCACAGAACTCTGTTACACTTCGGGGAAAGGTTATCTGATCCCGTTCATTGATCACTGCTCCAAGTACTGCATCGGCTGGGCGGTCGGAGAGTATGGAGACACTGATCTTGCTCTGGTTGCCTGGGATTCGGCCGTAGAACGGCTCCAGGAGCTCGGGATAGCACATCAGGGGCTAATCGTCCATCATGACCGTGGCTCAGTCTTCACGAGCTACAGATGGACCTCTCGCCTTCTGCTTGATGATCGGGTGCGAGTCTCCTATGCTCTAGGTGGAGCGAAGGACAATCCCGAAATGGAGTCTTTCAATAGTCGCTTCAAAACGGAGAACCGCTCACTGCTCCGGGAACCAGGAAGCCTTGAAGAACTTATCGAAATCGTGAACAGCAGAATGAGATACTACAACGAGGAAAGGAGGCACTCAACTCTGGGGAATCAGGCTCCCCTGACTTGGCTGAGAAGCTGGTTCAAGGAAACCTGATCACAATACCGGAGGTCAAATCTGTCTAACATTTGGGGTGCAGTCCC
>JAOZQW010000217.1 GCA_029932015.1 Candidatus Fermentibacteraceae bacterium | reverse complement strand
GGAATTATGATGAGATCCCTTTTCCTGACTATTCTAGCGGTGCTTGTGCTCTCAGGGGCTGCCCTGGCTGACACATCGTACGAGAGGATCATGACCGTCTACGAGGAAGGCAGTCTGACTGCCCAGGATGCGGCCACCCTTCTTGTGCAGAGTATCGTGAGCCCTTTCATGCTTCCGGATGAGTACACCATCGAGACAGAGTCCATGTCCTGCGGGACCCCCGCACTTCATGAGGCCACACTTCTTGCATCGGGTTCTGGGATCCCAGTACTCGAGGTTCTCGATATGGCCAACCGTCCTTCTCTCAGCGGACCTGAGTACACCTTCAATTCACCTGACGGGTACTTCAAGATCCACTGGACCGATTCCGGCGCAGACGCCACTACACTCAGTTACGCAAATGGCATAGCTGTCGCAGCTGATTACAGCTGGGATGTGGAGTGCGACCAGATGGGGTACATCCATCCACCCCCTGATGCAATGGCCGGCGGCGACAACCTCTACGACATCTACATCAAGAGCATAGGTCCCCTGGGCTACACCAGCAGCGGCGGTGAGTACAAGCCCCCGGATTCCACACATGACTGCAGTGCCAGTCATATCGTGATGAGCAAGGGACTTGCAACCAGTCTCGCCAACGTAACCGTTGCACATGAGTTCCAGCATGCCATCCAGATGTCATACGACTACAATGAGCCTACCTGGTTCATGGAGAACTGCGCCGTATACATGGAGGAGCAGGTATACCCTGCTGTAAACGACTACGTGAACTACCTCCACGGTGGTGACAATCCACTCAGAAAGCCCTGGTGGGACATCAGGAGCAGCGGTGGAGATCTGTATCACTATGGCGGTGTAATCTGGGCTTTCTACATTGAGAACAGGATAAGCGACATTGCCGTACGCGAGGTGTGGGAGAACTGTGCCGCCACTACAGGCCTCAATATGATGGACGCGCAGGAAGACATGTTCGCAGCCCACGGCATGACCTGGGAACAGGCCTTCATGGAGTACGGCTGCTGGCGTTGGTTCACAGGCAACAACTGGTATTCCGGAAGCGGTATCTTCTTCGATGAAGCTCCCCTCTGGACACCCGGTCCTTACGTCTTCTCCTACCACACCATCACATCGCTTCCCGCCTCGGGCGATGAGGGTGTTTATGAACCTGACACATACGGCCTGCACTGGATCAAGGTCGACCTCTCAAGCTATCAGAGCAGCTGGGTCGAGTTCGCATTCAATGGCCGTGACTACTTCGAGTGGGATCTCGGCGTTATCATGTGGGACACCTCCGGTGACCATCTCTTCCAGTGGTACGACTGCGACGCGACAAGCGGTGACAAGACCGTTGCGGTCTCAGCCGCCGGATGGGACTACGCGCTCTTCTTCCCTGCTTTCATGACTACGACGAGTCTTGATCACTACTACGAGTTCGACATCACTGCTGAGACTGGCATCGAGGGCGGCGTTACTACACCGCCGATCGGTCTGAATGTCTCCTCCAATCCGCTCCGTCTCGGAGATGCGATCATGTTCGATATGCCGTCAGCAGGCAGAGCCGAGCTGATGGTTTTCGATATCAGCGGACGCAATGTGGCTGAACTCTACGACGACCAGGCTCCTGCCGGAACCAGCTCAGTTCAGCTGGTCGGCGAGAACCTGACGGAGGGCACCTACTTCGTAACGCTCTTCGCAAATGACCAGATCCTCTCCCGCAAGGTGGTTCTCACAAACTAGCGGGAGCATTGTTCGACAGCTTAAGGAGCCCCGCACCTGCGGGGCTCCGCTGCATCCATCCATGAAGTGCAGCGTACTCGTCCGGTCGCAGCACCTGATGAATGCCGATGCCCTCGGCGGGAAGAGTGTTCAAGGGTATATTCGCTCTCCGGAAGGGTTCCGGAACGCCAGTTCAAAGGGTCTGACACGCGCCCCTGCCTGGAGGATCGATTGAAGACATTCCTCATGCACCTGATCCCTGCAGTCGCTCTCCTGACTCTCGCATGCGGAGTTCCGGAGAGTTCCACACCATACAGTTCCTCTGAGGACATGCTTCCTCTAATCATCATCATGATCGGGGATTATGGCGTTCCATCAGCTGAACTCCCATGGACGATCTCAGAAGGAGCCACAGATGTTTCTGCGGCGATGATCTCGGTCGATGCTCCGGACGATGAAGAGGAATCACCTGCCGCTCTCAGCGAGCAGATCCTCCGGGAGGCACTGGCAGAAGGAATGCTGATCGCACTGATAGACTTCGGGGATCTTCCAGGTGACCTGGAACGGGACCACATTCACATCACTACTGGTCCTGGAGGCTTACCCTCGTCCACTCCGGCGGGTATCGCTGAGGACATTCCTGATTCCGTCTGGAGAGATCCCCTCCTTAGACAGAACTGGATCGCGAACATGGTCGATATCTACCTTCCAGACCTGACGATCATCGGCCTCAACGGTTTTAACAGAGCTGCAGTAATTGATATCCTTCGCTCCTGGACACAGCCTGAGAGGCTGGCAGGCATGAACATCGTAGCTGTGCACCTGGCCGGAGAGCCCCCCCCGGAGGAGAGAGGCTGGGCCGTCATCGGCAGTTCATCAGTGAACGGGAATACACCCAATGGTCTCACTCATAATGCTCTTCTCTCGACCATGGAACTCCTCTGCGGGCTGGATTGGGAATCAGCAGTGCCCGACAGGATACCGGCTCTGGATATTTTCATTTCCCCCCCTCCGGGATGGAACCTCGAATGAACCCTTCCAACATCATACGGAGACTCGTTGACCGGATCGCCTCGATCGAGGTTGGACCGGGGAGTCTGCTGGCACTCTTCGTGGCCACCGTCGTGACCAGGAATCTGATGGAGTCCGCTCCTGCCGGAATGCTCTTTCCACCGGCTGCATTCCTCCTCCATTTTCCCGCCGCCTATGTCTTCCCGATGGCCGGACTCGTGTGGCTCATGCATCTGCTTTCCGGGTATGATCTCGGAAAACTGCTGAAGCTGATGATCTTCGCCTGGACCCTTACACTCCTTCCGCCCATTATCGACCTTATCGCCGGAACAGCCGATCCGATCGGGTACTTCCCTCTCGACAGGACCAATGCAGCACATTTTCTCCTTAACTTCTTTAATCCAGCTGTAGAATTGCCGGGAACCACTATCGGTATCAGGATAGAAGCCGGTGTTGGATGCGTGCTGGCCGGGGTCTTCACATGGGCAGTCTCCGCAAGCAGATGGAAGCTGCTTCGTGGACTGTTCACAGCAGTCCTTTTCGCCCCTGTCTTCCTCATCTTCTTTACATGGCCCAATCTGGTCCACATCATGTTCTCCGGACTCTTCCCTCACACTCCCGGTGCACAGGAGTTCTACCAGTGGCACGCAGCCACATATCCCCACCTGTCGGGTTCTTTTCACTACACTATCTTCCTGGTCGATCTCATCCCCATTACTCTGCTACTTACATGGTTCCTTCGCAGACTTGTACCTAACGAATGGCAGTTAGTGAGGGATAACTTCAGAAGAACCTGGTGGATGATCTCCGCTCCAGCCGCAGGTACTGCTGCAGCTTTCATGGCAGCAGGCAGCGGTCTGACCTTCGCAGATGCGATATCGATGATCGGTGCACTTCTGGCCGCTCTCCTCGTAGTAGCAGCATCCGGATCGAGGAGCTGGGTCCGATGGAGCATATGGGTCATCGCCGGAGCAGCTGCTGTCTCCGTCGGATGGGAGACACTGGCTCTGGTCATCTCGGCTGCCGCTCTCTCCTCCGTTCCTGGACCGCGATGGATATCCAGAGGGCTTACCGGAGGTGCCCTCTTCCTGGCAGCATCAAGTCCTGTGGGATTATCCTGGGCTGCTGCGGCTGCAGTCCCCCTTGCACTGGGAACAGCCGCATCCATCTCCGCATTAAAGCAGGTCGGCATAATCGCAGGCGCAACTTCCATTCTCACCGCATTTCTTCTTCCCGTCACATCGGCAACCGCATGGATGGACTCCCACACAGGCCTGACCGATGCTCTCAACAGGAATGCACGGCAGGATCTGGCCCTGCCTGCAGCGGTCGCAGCAGCTGGTTCAGGCGGAAGTATGCTCACACTGGCAAGGGCAGAACTTGCCGCAGGCGATACCGACAGGGCTAGATGGGTATATGAAGTAGCCGTTGCCAGAGGTGACACAGGCACCGAGTCACTCAGGATGGGAATGAACCTGGCTTACAGGCAAGGAAGGCATGAAGAGCTGAACACCCTTCTCGATAAACTCCCTGATGACCCGGACGAAAGACTGTCGGACCTCTCGGGACTCCTTCTCAGCAGAGCGGCAGGTACCGGTGACACACTTCTCATCCGCAGCCTCATGGAATCCTATGGACCGTCACCGATGCTTCTCAATGCATACTCAGTTGCCTGCGCCCTCGAAGGTGATGAAGAGAGAGCAGCCCCCTACGCGAGAGCCGCCGCATCCCATCCTGATGCAATTGCAGCCCACATAGCCTGGGCGATACAGCTTACCGCCAGCGAGGGCCGGGATTTCAATACACTCTTTGAAGATGGCATCCAGAGGTTCCCCGGTTCTGTCGAGATAATGACTGCGAGGATCATGGCTCCCAT
>JAOZQW010000216.1 GCA_029932015.1 Candidatus Fermentibacteraceae bacterium | reverse complement strand
GATCACATCTGAAACTGTACGATGCGAGGAAGGATTCAACGCTGGTCACCCTGTCTGCACAGTATGGCTCGTACTGAACCGCAAAGGTCCTCATACCTGCGTCTGAAAGAGCGGTTCTGGCTCTCTCCTGCCAGGGGAGCAGCTCAATTCCGGACCTTGGATCGACCCAATAGGAGGTAATTACCGGTGATAGCTCCGGTACTCTCTCGAGCGCGGATGGCCATGATGAACTGTCTGTAACAATGACGGCCAGTGGAGGAAGATCAGTACCTATCATCTGCTCGGCCAGTTCGCTGCCGTGGTCCTCAGGATCACCCTCGAACTGTATGATGTAAAGCGTATCGGAATCGACGACAGAGTAGATGGAAACCCCCTCCGCCGCAGCATGATCATGATCGTGTTCTAAAACCGCTATGCTGTCCCTGGGAGTCGTCAGCCAGGTGGCCAGCCCCTTGAGCCCGATTGCACCGAAGTATATGGCCACTACCACAGCAATGACCCTAGCTGCTTTTGTGATCCAGTCCTTCGTCGTGAGAAGTCCGAAGATGGCGAAGGGAAGCATATAGACCGTGGTACCAGCAAAGAATCCTATGAAATACATCATCCCGCTGAGCGGTCCGCTGGATTCAAAAGCGCTGGTAAGTGCAATGAGAAATGCCGGGCATATGGACAGCCCTGTAAGCGCTCCGAGAACAAAGGGATTCCTAGTGATCTTCAGGAATCTGCCTGTCTGGCATCCAGAGCAGTTCTTCTTGATCCTTACAACCGATAGCAGCATGTAGGCGGAAAATAGCAGGTAGCCGGTGAATGCAAGCGGTACTCTGACAGAGGCAGGCATTGTTCCTCCGAACATGCCCATGATCGCGCCGAATGCAGCATAAGCGAAAAATCTTCCGGCATTGAGAAGAAGAAGTACCCAGAGGGATTGCAATCCCTTACGGGTTTCCGACATGAGGTACGCTCCGTAGACCGGACCGCAGGATGCCAGACATGCTGTCCCTGTGGCAAGTCCCAATGTCGTTCCGGCTACAAGTGCCTCTATCATCAGTCCCTTTCGGGATGGATTGATGCGGGGACACGGAAGACCGTGCCCCCGCCTGTTTCAGATATTCAGAACCTCTAGAAGGTCAGTGTTCCGGGATAGAGTTCCAGCCCTGCCCTGAGACGCCACCATACCTCTACCTCTTCGAGGTTGGTTCGTTCCTGTTCTATCATTCCCCATATCCTCGCATTGGTTCCCAGCTGGTATTCCAGACCGGGACCAAAGACCAGGCGCTGTCTGTCCGGCCCTGCTTTTTGAACATCTGTAGGGGTCTCCCGGAGCATAGCTCCAAGGAGCAGTGATAGTCCTCGATAGAGATTCACTCTGGAGCTCAGCTGCAGCTTCGATGTGCGGATGGAGGATACGGCAAGCTGGCCGGAGAGTGTTATCTGGGATGGGACATCCCTGGACTGGAGGAAGCGGTACATGATCCTGGCTTCTCCTGAGTTGCAGGCGGTCCTGACCGTGCCGTCATCGAAATCAAATACTGATTCGAATATCGTGTTAACCGAGAAATTCGGGATGACCATACGGGCAAGTCTGATCCGTGCCGTGAACCGGTCAGCGATCTCCCTGTCCAGGAAGTCATTGCCTCCGTAGAGCGAGTATGTGACCTCTGCCTGGGCCTGCAGACCGAGCGGCATGTCATTCCTGCCGGCTGCAGCGGTGAAGTCTATCCTGCTCCAGCTCGCTTCGTAGTCGATGAAATCGGATTCGGTTCTGTGACTGACCCCCGAAACAGCGATGGTCGGCCCCCATGGTGTGTCCCACGCGGCGCCTCCGCTGATACGGCTCTCTGCCCAGTCCAGATCGTAGTCATCCTCCTGCTTCAGGTCCCTGTTCCAATAGAGTCCGCTGGCAAAAAGATGAATGTTCTCGTTCAGGTCTCCTGACAGGGAGAGCCCTGGTCGGATATATCCCTGCCTGTAGGCTTCT
The DNA here is from genome assembly GCA_029932015.1 of Candidatus Fermentibacteraceae bacterium. Classification (GTDB taxonomy): domain Bacteria; phylum Fermentibacterota; class Fermentibacteria; order Fermentibacterales; family JCC-6; genus JAOZQW01. The sequence goes on along the minus strand of JAOZQW010000216.1, from coordinate 2,626 downwards.
CCAGCAGCAAGCGGGAGAACGATCTCAGGTTTGTCACCGAGGTCGACGACCCAGCTGACTTCAGGATTGATGGTCACAGGTCCGGCAGCGATTATGAAGTCGACATCTGTAATGCTGTGCGTACCAAGTACCCTCGGGGTTATGCCTGTGCTGTCCCTGCGTGAGAACCTCTCCCTGAGAAGCAGGGTCCATCCATCCCCTCCCAGCATTCCTCCAATGTCCATTCGACCAGGAGAAATAGCGAGGCTGTCCCCCCCAGTCTGCATATCAAGCCATCCGTCCAAGGTGGTCGATGCTAGACCAGAAGCGGGAAGAAGGAGCATAGAAACGATGATCAGATATTTCATTAGTGTATCGCCCCTTCCGGACAGGCCTCGACGCACCTGTAGCAGAAGTGGCAGGCTGAAGGATCAATGACGGCATCACCGTCTATGACCTCTATCGCTCCGTAGGGACAGACCTCGGTGCACTCGCCGCATCCGGTACAGTCCTCGAGGCTGACAATAAGCTGTGTGTTGTCCGTCGGCCCTTCACAGGCCGCAAGCATGAGCAGCGCGGCAGCAATGAACAGAAGCGCTCTAGCGGATTGCGTCATAGCTGCACACCCCCTGACAGAAGCCGCAGCCGATGCATTGCTCCGTATCGATGTGTGACTTGCCGTCGATGATCTCTATAGCGTCGACAGGACAAACCTGCTCACAGTCTCCGCAGCCGGTGCATCTGGCCCTGTCCACTCTGTAAAGTGTTTCAGCAAGAGCGACGGATGCCAGAATGAGGAGTACCGCCGTGAGTATTAGTGTTCTGCGGGTCACCGCGTCATCTCCTGGATGGGCACAAGTACACCATTCTCATCGACACCAAAGAGAACGAAGTGAGTACTCGAAGATGGAGCGAATATCGCATCTGTCGGACAGGCGGAAGCACAGAGACCGCAGCTGATGCAAAACTCAGGATCGATTACCGCCTTGCCGTCAGTGTCCATCTCGATTGCATCAACCGGGCACTGCGCGATGCAGAGCTGACAGGAAATGCAGTCATTGGGTAGAACGATGAATGACGGCGAGATAACGTAGGAAGTAGGGAACTCACCGGTCTCCTCATCAGGGTAGATGGTTACGAACTCCACGCCCCAGTCGGGATCATCCGCATCGAATTCCGAGGGAGATCCTTTAATAACGAGGTTCTCGTAGGTCTCCTCAACAGGCTCCCACTCCAGGCCTCCTCCGAGGCCGCCCGGTGTAAATGTCATTCCTGCAAATACGCTGGACACGACAACCAGGAATATCACCGCTGGTATGAACCTTCTCATTCTCCGACAACCTCCCTCTTGATGGACCAGAGCCCGTATTCATGACACTGGATCCAGCACTGACCGCAATCGATACAGAGATCATAATCTATGTGTATCAAGCCGGAATCAGCTGGAGGTGTGCTCCAGTCAGGCGTGAATGATATGGCATCTACAGGGCATCCGGGACCACATGTGTCAAGCAGTATGAAACACTCGTAGGCACAGTCACCGCACCAGACCTTATCGTTCATGTACCTCAGCCTGTATGAACTTGTAGTGGCAGCAATAGCCGCTGAAGGAGAGTTGCCATTGCCCATGGCTCTGACGGCAAAGTAATACTGTTCACCATAGGAGCTGTTTGAGATAGCCTTGACCGGACAGACCCTTACGCATTCCCCGCAGGCTGTACACAGGTCAAGATTGATGACCGCCCTGCCATCGATGAGCTCCATTGCATCCTGCGGGCAGACTTCAACGCACTGGCCGCAGCCGATGCAGGTATTCGTATACACCTCAGGCTGCACTGCGACCTGAGCTGTGACGATGGAACTGTCACCAGCCATGACCGTATCAACCGAAAGACAGTTCTCCCAGTTGCTCGCTGTTATCGGCTCGGTAGACATCCGCACTTCGTACCATTCCGCGCCCTCGGCTGCATTCCACTGCATCGAGAACACCGACAGTTCGCCCTCGACACTCGGGCCTGGGGTAGGTCCGAGCTGAACAGTCAGAGCCGAGCTGAAGGCGGGTCCGACACCAGGGACCTGATCCTGTGACAGGCAGGCTGATATCACCACCATCAGCGAGATCAGGACTGCTGCCAATGCATTATTCTTCTTCAATGTTCCTCCGTATAACGAGTATTACACCCGGCAAGTATAACCCTGCCGATAATTCGTGTCAGTGATGTTTCCATACAAGGATAGTATGAATGATGCTGGCTGGTTCCGTAAGCCCCGTCCTGATCAGACCCTAACATTGTTCCGGGCTGAAGGCAGAAGGAAGTAGATCAGCCTTGCGGAAAGGGATGTCTTGCAAGATATTCCACGTCCCACGGAGGGGTGCCGGAGCGGTTGAACGGGACGGTCTCGAAAACCGTTGATCCTCTATGTAGGATCCGTGGGTTCGAATCCCACCCCCTCCGCCACGCACGAATTCAGGCCGGGCCTCAGATCTTCGATTATTGAAGAATTGAGGCCCGGCCTCATTTCATTCAAGTGAGTTCATCCTGAGCGAGTGGAACGAGTCGAAGGGAAACCGCAGGTTCTCCGAAGGAGATCCCTCGCGCATATCTCGTATGGTGGTTTACTGTATCCGGTGTTGGCTAATCCCTAG
>JAOZQW010000215.1:2841-4632 GCA_029932015.1 Candidatus Fermentibacteraceae bacterium | reverse complement strand
GGTTCCTGGAATGACTTCCAGACACTGAACCTGCCGCCTGAATTCATGGAGTGGAATCTCTCCTCGCGGCTTGAGATGCTGGAGAACATCTCAATGATGTTCAGCGGACAGGGTGGAGCGCCTCCCTCTCTCGCAGGTCCTCACAATGCTGCAATGGCAACCTGGGGTGCCAGAAGGGCGGACAGTCTTCTGGAGATAAACAACGCCTTCAAGGGAATGGGACTCTGTCCGAAAAGGAATATCATCAAGGCAAAGACAGAACAGATGGAGACCGCCATCGCCGATGGCATGGGCATGGGAGAGCGCGTGCAGTTCCTTGTTGATATGTACTCGGATGCCGGGAATTTCGATCTGACCAAGATGGTCTCTCTCGAACTATACAGTACACCTGAGTTCGAAACGCACACTTTCCTGAACCTGATGGACAGACCAACGACATCACTGGTGTTTCTTGACAGCAAATCATACGAAGTCAGGGGGATAGGCCAGCTTGTCGATCCCGGGGCCGCTGACGTGAGCGACTATGCCAGAGATATCATGAAATACACCAATCTTGCACATTCCTTCTTCCATGGGGACTTTCCGAGGCTCTTCCCCGGCATTCTTGTCCATGTGACTGCCGTGTTCGACAACACTCCTGGTTCCGGCCGGGGCGTGAGGATAGCTCCTCCGCTTGTCTGATCCGACGGGGAGGACGCTCACGGGGATACTGCCGGAAGCGTCGCCGGCCGCAGCCTTCGTCGATCTGGATGGAACGCTCCTCTCGGTCTCGTCGGAGAAACTATTTCTTGAGGCGCTGTACAGGGCGGGAGAACTCAGCCGCGCAGGTGTTCTCTCATTTGCGGCTAACTATTTAACCCATCCGCTGCGGACCATCTCAGAGGGCAGGGGATGGAACAGATCCTATCTCCGTAGGATGTTCGGTGTTCGATTCAGGGAGTTCGCTGCAGAATTTGCCGGAAATGAGCTGGCGAAGGCAGTTAGACCATGGCTGGCCGAGATGGTGATAGCCCTCTCCGAAGCTGGCTGGAAGACCATTCTGATGACAGCCTCCCTTGAACCGCTGGCCTCAGCAGTGGCTGAAGGACTCCCGTTCGACAGGATAGTCGCGAGCGTTCCAGAGGAGAACGATGGACGTCTGACCGGGAAGCTTTCAGGACCGCGGCCGTGGGGCAGGGAGAAAGTGATCCTCGCACAGCGGGAGTGCGCCGGGATGAGTATGCCCCTGGACAGCTGCATGGCCCTCGGTGATTCATCAAGCGACAGGCATCTTCTGGAGAGTTGCGGTTATCCCATTGCAGTCTGTCCGGATCGGAAGCTCCGGGCGATTGCTTCCGAGCGTTCCTGGGCGATACTGGAGGGGAGGCCGGTGAGATGGGCGTGAGGGCTCTCGGCGCATTCTCCGGAGGTCTGGACAGCATGCTCTCCGCTCTCGTTCTTGCGTCGCAGGGAGTGGAGGTCCATCTCGTCACTTTCTCCAGCCCCTTCTTCTCCGCGGAAAGGGGTAAGCACAGGGCTGCTCAGTTGAACATGCCCTGGCGCATGCTGGACTATACCGACACCATAATGCGACTGGTGATCGACCCGCCCAGCGGCCTGGGGAAGAACTGTAATCCCTGCATCGACTGTCATACAGGGATGTTCGCCGTCCTGGGGAAAGTGGCCGCTGAGGAGGGATTCGACCTCATCTTTTCCGGAGAGGTCCTGGGGCAGAGGCCGATGTCTCAGAACAGGGGCTCTCTGCGGAGGGTAGCCAGACTATCCGGGTATGCCGACATACTGCTCCGACCT
>JAOZQW010000215.1:0-2831 GCA_029932015.1 Candidatus Fermentibacteraceae bacterium | reverse complement strand
AAGCTTCTGGAGGAGACCGTCCCTGAGAAGGACGGTCTGGTGGACAGGGAGCGACTGCTGGATATCAGCGGAAGATCCCGCAAGCGGCAGATGAAGATGGTCCGGGATAGAGGTCTGGAGTTTGAAGCGCCCGGGGGCGGATGTCTTCTAACTGACCCGGGATATTCCCTTAGGCTCCGGGAACTTCTCGACCTGCCAGGCCTGGAGTACACAGGCTCCGGAGCCCGGCTGATCAGGTGGGGCCGGATGTTCAGGCTCTCTCCACGCTCAATAGGCATGGTCGGGCGCTCCCTGCAGGATAACGAGAACCTGGAAAGTCTGGCAGGAAGCAGACCCGTTATCGAGCTTGCTGGAAGACCGGGACCCTCGGCGGTTCTCATCGGGGACGAGGCAGACCTTCCCCTGCTGGCTGAACTTGTTGCCCTGTTCGGCAAAGTCTCCGAGGGAGAAAAAGCGGAGGTCACTGTCTCCTCCGGCGGGTCAATACTGACGGGACCCGCCCCGCGGGAGAGAGCGGAAAGTGCCCAGATCAAGCTCTAACTCCGCACGGAGAACAGGCCAATCCTTGACAATCCCGTATCATGAAGTAACTTCCGGGTTCACTCAAGCGAAAGGCGTCACCATGATCAGAAAGCTGTACCGCTAACCAAAGACAGAGCGGCCCCCGTGCCGGGAAGCAGCCCGGACACGGAAACAGGAACAGGCCTTTGATCCCGGGTTCTCCCGGAAAAGGTGAATGACCATGCATTTCCATTTCGACGAAACACAAGACGACACTTCCGGCGTTCGCGTGCCGACGAGAGTGATCCTCAAGAAGATGATGCCCTTCCTCAAACCGCATCGCTGGGCTTTCGCCGGAGCAGCGGGACTCCTGCTGCTGTCGGTCGCCGGAGAGCTCGCGGGGCCGCTGATACTCCGTACCGTGATCGATACGGCCATCCCGCAGAAGTCCGTCAGCGACATAGTCCTCCTGTCGCTCCTGTTCACGGGGACCTTCACATTTGCTATGGTCATGGCCTATCTGCAGGTGATGATCGCAACGAAGATCGGGCTTTCAGTTGTCAGGGATATGAAGGAGAAGGTCTTCAGGCATATGCTGACGCTTTCCCTTTCCTTCTTCGACAGGAATCCGACCGGCAAGCTGATGGCAAGGGTCGAGAGCGACTCCGAGCGCGTGCGGATGCTCTTCAGCGATGTGTCAATGGCGCTCCTGCGCAATGTCGCCATGGTCCTCGGGACTCTCGGGGTAATGTTCGCGGCCGATGCCCGTATCACACTCTGGATAGTTGTTCTGCTCCTGCCGATAATGGTTCTCACGATCCCTGTCCTCAAGCACATGAGGAAGCTCTACAGAAGGGTTAGAGTGGCATACGCAAGGATCTCCGGATTCATAGGCGAGTATGTCAGATCCGTTCCGGTCCTCCAGGTATTCGGCGCTACCGGTGTTGCTGGCCGGAGGATACACGATGAGGGTCAGAGCTATCTGGACAGGGAGGTCCGGGCGTACTTCTGGGAGTACGGTTTCTGGAGCTTCCTCGGATCCTGCGAGATCATAGCGGTGATCGTAATTCTCCTCTCCGGGAGGAGCGGAGTTATCACAGGCGCTGTAAGCATAGGTACGGTCGTGATGTTCGTGGAGTACACACGGAGGCTGTTCGGGCCGGTCGTGATGTTCTCCGAGACCCTGAACATGGTGCAGAGGGCGGCTGCCTCCGCAGAGAGGCTGTTCGATATTCTATCCACGGAGACTCTCACGCCTGATGGCCACCTTGACGAGGAGGACTTCCCGGTCGACTGGGAGGAGATCCGTTTCGAGGATGTCTGGTTCAGATACTCCGAGGAGAGCGGCTGGGCCCTGAAGGAGATCAATTTCGTTATTCCCAGGGGGAAGATGATCGCCCTTGTCGGATCCAGCGGTGGAGGCAAGAGCACAATAGTCTCCCTCCTTCTCAGGTTCTACGAACCCACCAGGGGCAGGATAACCATCGGCGGCATGGACATAAGGGAGCTGAAACTAGGTGTCTGGAGGAAGAGACTCGGGCTCGTGCTCCAGAATGTGAACCTGTTTCCCGGAACCCTCTCGGAGAACCTGACGGTCTTCAACGACTCCATCCCCTCAAAGGATCAGGAGGAGGCCCTTCGGACCATCGAAGCGGAGGACCTGCTCGAAAGAATCCCAGGGGGACTCAAGGGGAAGATCAGCGAGGGCGGGCTCAACCTGTCGATGGGTCAGCGTCAGCTGGTCAACTACGCCAGGGCAGTACTGCGGAAACCCGATGTACTCGTTCTCGATGAGGCCACATCCTCTGTCGATCCTGGAACCGAAAGACGAATTCAAAGGTCCACGGACCTGATAATACAGGACAGAACGGCACTGGTGGTCGCCCATAGACTGACCACGGTGACCCACGCATCCAACATCCTCGTCGTTCAGCACGGTTCGATAGAGGAGAGCGGCACACACGGAAGCCTCATCGCGCATGGAGGGGTCTACGCCGGACTCTGCCTGCTGCAGCTGGAAGGGGGTGAACAGAGCGTATGCCAGGATACAGAGACTATCTGAAGTGGATAATGCAGTTCTGGAAGCCCCACAGGAAGCATCTGACGGTACTGGTTGTACTGACGGTCGTTTCCAGCGTAGTCGCTCTTTCATTCCCGCTGGTGTTCAGATACCTGCTGGATCATGTGGATTCGGTCCTGGGCGAGGCAGATGGAAGCGGCGCGTTCAGGAACATCGTTCTTGCTCTGCTGGCGCTGGCGCTGGCCAGATTTGTGGCGGGGCTCTACCCCGGCGCAAGGGCCTGGCTCAACAGCAAGATAGGTCTCGGGAT
>JAOZQW010000214.1 GCA_029932015.1 Candidatus Fermentibacteraceae bacterium | reverse complement strand
CCCGCGACATTCAGCATGGGAAGCTGACACTCTGCCAACTGAGTTATGCCCGCTCCGAACAGTGAGAATGAATAGGCTCTTCCAGTATTATCGTCAAGCATCATACCAGTGATCCTTCAGCGAACCTGCATACACGGTCCTTGCCTCCCCTCGTAGCCACCAGCCGGACTTGTCCAATCCGACGGAAAGCAGTAAACCGCTCTTCATCCTGATGTCCATAGGGAGATCGAATAACCCAAGTTCCCGGCCGACGAGTGCTGCCGCGACCGCGCCAGTCCCGCAGGCGAGTGTCTCCCCCTCTACTCCCCTCTCCCACGTTCTCATGACTGCCTGGGATCTTCCCAGGGAGGAGACAAAAGTAGAGTTGGCCCCTTCCGGGAGAAATGAGGGATGTGCTCTGATCATCGGAGCCAGTTTCTCAAAAATACCGTCAGAGAGGTTATCCACGAAAGTAACTGCATGAGGTACACCCGTATCAGCATAGGATACAGCAACGACTCCCGCGGAAGTGGTGATCTCTTCTTCGAGGAAATGGATGACAGGTTCCGTCATCCAGAGACCGACAGTCCCATCAGGGAACAGCTCTGCGGAATGAAGACCCGCACCGCTCATGAACTGAAAGCGTCCGGAGGCAGGTGCTGCCCCTGCTGCAGCTGCGAATGCAGAGATGCATCTGCCGCCATTACCGCACATATGGGCCTCACCACCGTCGCTGTTGTAATATTTCATTCTGAAGGACGTATGAGGGCATTCACGGAGTTCGAGCAGACCATCAGCTCCAACAGAGAGTGAGCGGGTGCAGAGTCTGCGGATGTTCTCCCGCGTAAGCAGGGTATCAAGTGAAGAATCACGGTTGTCGAAGACAATGAAATCGTTACCCGCTCCGCTCATCTTGACAAAATCAGTCATTTCCCTGTCTTTCGAGAAGCAGTAGTTCGTCTCTTGCCTCTGGACAGCTCGGATCCAGCTCAATGACTCTCATATACTCATCCTCCGCCTCGGTGAACCGCCCCTCAGAAGCATAGAATCGCGCCAGAAGAAGGTGCAGTTCAGGTACCGGGGTCTGGTAGTAGCTCATTGACGATATGTCTTCAGCCAGACCGTCCAGCTGGTAGATACCCTGAATATACATCTGTATCAGATCATTGAGCATCTGTCCCGTTACCTCAGTCGGTCCCTGCCAGCATAGCGCGAGCAGCATTGCGCCTGAAAGCATATCGGGGTCCTCGAGTTCAATACCTGCATCCGCCATTGCTCCAGCAGCGCCAAGAGGATCTCCCAGGACGAGTCTGGCCTCATTGTAGGGCTCCTCTCCTGAGAAACCGCTGTATCTCTCCTGATAGAGGAAGCGTCTGTCCAGTTCGAGAGGAGCTGCATCCAATCTGCTGAATATTCTCAGTGATGGTCCCTGAAAGACTAGCTGCATGGAATCGAGAGAATCAGGGTGCCAGTGCATCTTCATGGCTGCTGAGCCCTCCGGAACCTCTGTCAGACCGGCAAGATAGAGAAGTCCGGCATAGCTTCTATCAAGAAGGAAATCGGCCTGATAAATGACGTAGTCGCATTCCTTCTCATCCATAAAAGCGATGAGTGAGTCCTCAGGCTGGTACATTTTCTCCGCAAATCGGACGATCGTCCTCCTGTTGTCCTCGTTCTCAAAGAACGTGTGCGTGACGACCGGTCTCCCTGCGTAGGCCGATATGAGTCCTGAGAGGTGCCAGAAACTGAGCACGGCCTCATCGGGCTCTGTCTCCCGCTCGAACCAGAGCAGCATGGAATCGAGTTCGGTCTCACTGAGAAGAGAGGCATCGTCCCTGCTTCTCAGCCCGACTCTGGAAAGTCCTTCTGCAAGAACGCCCGGGAACACTGATTGAGCAAAGAGCAGTACTGAAGTCAGGATGGCCAGCCACCTGGCGCGTCCAATTGTCCTGGCTATGACAGGGAGCAGTGCCACTGCAAGCAGTACGTGGAGCCTTTCGAAGAAAAGATATCCGGCCAGCGATACCGGCAGGAACCAGAAGAGCAGCGATCCTGCCTGGTCGCGCCAGAATCTGCGGAGTCCGGGAATTGAGATCAGAATGGGAATACCGAACAGGAACAGGATCTGAAATGCTCCCGGGCTCATGTACCCGGATACCCAGAAAAGTCTGGCGTCCTCGCTGAGAAGCAATGGATCGGACGGATGACTGAAGAGGAATCGGATCTTGGCTGCGATAACAGCTCCCACATGCCCCGTTGCACCTGATGCGAAGAGAACTGCAATGGCAGCGGCGGAAGTCGCCGCCCATGCCAGCCATGACCTGTGTTCAATGAATATGGAGGCTGCCAGAAAGATGGCGAGTACAGTCGCAGGACTTATAAAGGCTGCATCATGACGCATATGTGTGAGGAGCAGGGAAGCTGTCAGCTGCGCTCCAGCAAGAGAGAGCTTCAATACCGAGGGAACTGCAGTGTCGTCTCTTCGGTCTCTCCAGATCAGATAGATGAAGAGGAAGAGTGACAAGTATGCCGATACTTTCCAGGCGGCCAGCGACAGGAAGAGCAGGATACCGGCTGAGATCGGGAATACGAACCGACGCCAGTTCATCTCAGGCTTAAGAGAAGTATCAACCAGCCAGCCAAGGAAGATCAGTATTGGCAGAGCGACAGTCTCCCGGTAGAGCGACTCTCCCCTGGTTCGCAGGAGGGCTGGCAGAAGGAACGCGTAAAGCGATGATGCGGCAAAAGCTGGAAACATGCTGATACCAGTGCTTCTCATCCACAGGTACAGTGCAGGGATCACGAGCATAGGAAACAGAAGACAGAAGAGCCTGAGAAATCCGTCAATATCTCCTCCGGTCATTCTGTGGAGGGTGCCTGCCAGGTACTCCTCGAAGATGGAGTTCTCAGAGGTATCCATTCCATCAGGATGCATCACCAGAGTATCAAGAGATGGAACCGATTCTCCGTTCGAGATCAGTGAGACATATCTGTATGCCTGTGTGGTCTCTCCCTGCATACGCAATGGAGAAGGCAGCACTTTCGTACCGAACCAGTCTCTGAAGAAGAATCCAGCCGTGATTACACCGATTATCAGCAGTGTCGCTGCAAGGCTGGCTGCTCTCCGCTGCAGATCAGGTTGAGAGTCCAGCATGGTGCCGGGCTATGAAGGTTGAGATGACCTTGAGGGTCTCAATGGGACCCGAACCGCCAAGAGCTACCGATTCGACGGTAGCCCACGCATTTCTGTTGAGCTGAGTGTTCATATCCTCAGTGGAGGCAATTGAAGGAAGATCCCTCTTATTGAACTGCAGGACTGCAGGGATCGAGTCAAGTTCAAGACCGTAGGATTTCAGATTTGTTTCGAGATCCTCGATGCTGTCAAGATTGGCATCAAGTCTTTCTTTCTGACTGTCAGCAACGAAGACAAGACCATCGATACCATCCAGTATGACCCTGCGGCTCAATGAGTAATAAGCCTGACCCGGGACCGAATAGAGGTGAAGGCGTACCCTGTCTCCGGAGATCGCGGCGAAATTGAGCGGGAGAAAATCGAAGAACACTGTCCTCTCGCCCCTGGTGCAGAGTGTAACAAGTCTCCCTCTGTGCTCGGGAGCGATCGTATCTCTTATCCTGCGAAGGTTTGTGGTCTTGCCGGATAGTCCGGGGCCGTAATACACGATTTTGTATGCGACTTCATCACCGGATCTATGCATTTGAATCTCCGTTGCCAGGTTCACTCGTAACGTCAGAGGATATAATTACCATCTTCTCTCCTGTCAGCAAGGTCAGAAAGAATGGCTGAAGCAGCTCTACCGTTGAGCCTGATCCTGCCGCTCACGAGATCGGGTGCTCCGAATAGCTCTTTATCCAGGAGATAGCTCAGTACCGGTCTGAGCCTTCTGGCACCGATGTCCTCAGTTTCATCATTGAGCATGAAGGCTGTTCGTGCTACCGTCTCCGCAGCCGCGCGGCTTAATCTGAGCTGAACCCCATCAGCTTCCAGAAGAGCGGTGTACTGGGTCAGAAGACAATTCTCCGGTTCGATCAGAATTCTGAGTAGATCAGCCTCAGAGAGCGGATCCAGCGTTACACGCATCGGGAATCTCCCCTGTAGCTCAGGGATCAGATCAGCTGGACTGGAGCCATGGAAGGCTCCAGCAGCAATGAACAGAATGTGATCTGTCTTAACAGGACCATGTCTGGTCTGAACGGTTGAACCCTCGACAAGTGGAAGAAGGTCTCTCTGGACACCCATTCTCGATACATCAGGTCCCTTGCCTCCATCGGAGCCGATGATCTTGTCTATCTCGTCAATGAAGATGATGCCTTCTTCCTGAGCGAGTCTCAGCCCCTCCTCTACATGATCGCTTCCCTCCAGCAGGCGACTGGTCTCCTCTTCAAGGAGTCTCTCTCGAGCTTTTGAGACGGGGAGCTTCCTTCGTCTCCTCCGATTGCCGACCATTTTCTGCATGAGCTTCTTCAGATTCTCTCCAGCTGGATTGTCGAATCCTCCGCCCGGCATGAGCGGCAGTATCTCCATCTGTGGCGCGCTGTCCGCGATGATGAGCTCTACTTCCGCGTCCTCAAGTCTCCCTGCCCTCAGCATTCGAAGCAGTTCAGCCTCGTCCATCCCCTTGTAGCCGGTCTTGCTGAGAGCTTCGATGAGACA
>JAOZQW010000511.1 GCA_029932015.1 Candidatus Fermentibacteraceae bacterium | reverse complement strand
GAATATGAGATCGTGGGTTCCCAGAGATTCTACGAGAGAATGGAGATAAAGGATCTTGTTGCGTACCTGAGGCTCCTTCTTAATCCCCTCGATCGCGTGAGTCTATACAGGATACTGAATAAACCGGCCAGGGGGATTGGAGCCAGGGGGCAGGAAGCTTTTGCCCGGCACATGGATCAGATAGAGGGTGGTGCTGTCCGGGCGATGGAAACCGTGTCGGGTGTCTCAGGGATCACTTCGAAGGGTATCAGAGAGCTTGATAAACTGGCGCTATGGTACTCAAAAGCGGCCGCTATGACTGAGCGGGGAAGTCCCGCAGCCGCCGTAGTGGACAGTTTGCTTGAGACTGTCGACATAACTGGTATGTACGATTCAGGTGATGTGACAGATCAGTCGAGACTCGAGAACATTGCCGAGTTCAGACGAAGTGTGGCTGAATTCGACAGCGATTCTCCGGCTGGCGGTCTCCCTGGTTTCATGAACGAGATAAGTCTCGCCAGCAATGTAGATGAATACGAGGGGAAGGAGAGCGGCAAGGTTGCTCTCATGACACTCCACTGCGCCAAGGGTCTGGAGTTCCATACGGTCTTCACAGCCGGCCTGGAGGAGGGTATGCTCCCTTTCATGAGGCCCGGTGAATATCGAATCGGCGACCTGGAGGAAGAGAGAAGGCTCCTCTATGTCGGTATGACCAGGGCGATGCACAGACTCTATCTCACCTGCGCACTTGGCAGGATCAGACCCGGAATCAGGAATTCAGGTCCATCCAGATTCATCACCGAGATATCCGGGGGGGAGGAGAGGATACCTCCCGCCCCTGTACGCAGAAAAGCGGACTCCTCCCCTGGACGGATTGATGCGCCTGAGGGTGAGATGATATATGAGAGAGGCAATCTGATCAGCCATCCAAGGTACGGCAGGGGGCTTGTGCTCCGTGCTGCCAGGAGGGGTGATGAATGGCAGATCAGGGTTGATTTCGGCATGGATGAACCAAAGACACTTGTGACAGGTTATGTGCCGATAACGGTCATCAAAAGAAAGGCGAATCGATCCGATCTCAACCTCTAGCATTACCCGGGCGGCAGATATCTGTGCTGCAGGAATATGTATGAATGATATTGGTGATACTTGAGCCGGGAGCCGGCACAATGAAGGAAAGGAGACGCTAATGCAGCTCTTCCTTGATACCGCGAATGTCGATGAGATCCGGGAAATTGCCTCGTGGGGGGTACTCTCCGGAGTGACTACGAACCCCTCCCTCATTGCATCTGAGGGTAGGGACTTTCGTGAGGTCATCAATGAAATG
>JAOZQW010000013.1 GCA_029932015.1 Candidatus Fermentibacteraceae bacterium | reverse complement strand
CATCCTCGATGCCGGCTTCACGGAAGTGAAGGTCGAATCGGAAAGCATCTTCCCTCTAGACCTGGCCCTGAGCGATCCCACGGTCGCGGCAGCGAAAGCGACTCTTGATATCTCTGATATAGAAGCAGGGGAAATTGCCAGCTCGATCCTGAGTGTTAGTGTATCAGCAAGAAAACCTGTCATGACATAGCAGATTGATATCCCTAAGCCATGATAGAAGATTGCATAAATAATCCGTGCATACTGAAGACATGCAAAACATTGACTTCTGACAGCTAGTGCTGTAGCAATCAGTAGTATCCGATGATTCGTCTTGGCACTTGTTAATTGTAACATGATCACTTTCCTGTGTCCTCTGGTGCTTGACTCATGTTTACAGGAGTAGGAAAATAGCTGTACGGGTTCTGCGAATGCACAGAGAGGAGCACCCCAAGACTGTGCCTGTGCGGAAATAGACCATTGCCAGAGATCAGACTGCCTCAATCCCCTAACTCCTGATGAGGATCATGTGAATCGACCCGGGATGAAGACTCAAAGACCCATTTCCATAAACAACAGCCTGGTGCACGGTATCTGTAATTATTCCTGCAGACTCTGCGGCATCAACAAGCCAGGCTACTCAGGACCCACTGATTTCCAGTCTCATGAAGTGACGTTTGCTCTGGTACAGCGGGTAATGGAAGCAGCGCAGTCAGGCTCGTATGTACGCTATATCGCGAACTCAGGTGACGGAGAGCCCTCGCTTCATCCCGAATTCACCACCAGGATGAGCATGTTCGGCAGGATGCTACGGGAATGGGACGCACCTGTTCCCCCTCCTGAGATCTCTGTTGTCACAAATGGCTCGATGCTGGGCGATGAACTCAGGATGGCTCCCATTGTGGATAATGGCATATCCCTCATCATCTCTTTTCCAACCTCAGATCCCGAATCATACGGTCTGATAATGAAGGGGGATCGCAACAGCGGAACTGACATCATGCCTGACATCCTGAACGGGATAGGCAGCGCGATGCACCTCAGGGCGGAAAGGCTCCTGAACAGACTCTACTTCCACATCTCACCGCCTGAAAGAGAAATAGTGCTCAGAGACTTTCCGAAAACGGTGAATACACTCACTGGACTTGCCCGTGACAGCGGTCTGGCCGAAGTGGAACTCATCCTCTTCCCTGCGGTCAGCAACCGCTCTGGCTTGCTGAAGAGCCTTGCGGGAGGGATCGACACCTACCCGGACCTGTTCCGGCGCTACAGGAACAGGACGATAAACGGAGTGAAAGTCAGGATGAAACTGGTGCTGGCCAGGTTCTTCTCCGGAATCGGGGAGATCCTGGACCTTGTCAGGAGCTTCAGTTTTCCATGCCTGTGGAACGCCAACTTCTTCATCGCTTCGGATGGGAGTTCCATATGCTGCAACGATCAGTCAGTGCTTGAACCCCATGGGAATATCCTTCGCGATCCAATAGAAACCCTTATGCGGAAGAAGGAGAGCTTCCTGCCAGGGTCGCTCTGCAGGCAATGCAATCAGTCTCCCCAGAAGCTCAGGGGCTCGCCTGGAGCCGTTCTGTTCTCGATCGCGGCAAGGTCCCGTCTGCTTCTTGCAGGGATGCCTCATATCCGCGATAAGGACCCGGATAACCACTTCGACCTCATACCAGAGACCGTCAGCACTGAACCAGGTCTGGCATCAAACCTTGAGGAGCTCGAAAGCGCCTTCCGCCTTTTGTACAATTGCTATCTCTCTGCGGGACTGCAGGAAGAGAATGAGGAAGAACTACGGATAGGCTTTCATAACCTGCTCCCTGTGAGTTACACTATCCTGGCGAGGCGGCAGGGAAGAACACTGGGAACTCTCACACTGATCAGGGGAAATAGTGTCCCGCTTCCGATCGAGACTCTCTTCGGGGCTGAGATCGATGAAGTCAGAAGTATGAACTCCTGTTTCTGCGAGCTATCCGGACTCGCTGTCGATAACAACCTGAAAGGAAGAGACAGGAATGCTCTCCTGCTCTCTCTCTTCAGGACAGCATTTGTCCTTGGGCGAGATTTCCTGGGGTGTACCGATTTCTGCATGATGGTACATCCTGATCATGCAGGTTATTATCAAAGAATATTCAGTTATAAGAAGATCGGTGAGGTTGGAAGCAGCAAAGCCGTGAAAGGGGCACCCGCGATTCCGCTATGGCTTGATCTAAATACTTGCAGGAGTCTTCTCGAAGAGAGAAGCATGCGTATGTATGGGTATTTCTTCGGAGAGGATATCCCTGCAGTCAGAGCAGGCATCCTCAGCCAACTCGAGAAGCGACTGGGGCTGTATGATGCTGCGCTGGTTCGCAGTATCGGTGAGATGCAGCAAAATCTTCTGAGGAATCTCTCTCTATCTGAGAGGGAGACCCTACAGCTGCACTACCCGGGATTGGAGGGGCAGGACCCTTGAGGATCCTCCTGATTTCATCCAACAGGGAAAGACATCCCTGGCCTGTACCGCCGATCGGAGCATGCTATGTAGCCTCGAGCCTTGAGGCGGCTGGCTTCGAGGTCGATCTCCTGGATCTCATCTTCTCCCGCAATCCCGGACGGGATATTACTGATCGCATCGACTCCTTCGGTCCGGATCTGATCGGCGTATCTATCCGAAACATCGACAATGTGGACTGGCGCTCCCCTCACTTCTACCTCCGCGAGGTGAAGGATGATGTGATAGATCCCGTCAGGGATGCCACATCTGCTCCTCTTGTGATCGGTGGTTCAGCGGTCAGCATCATGCCGGCTCAAATACTGGAGTACATGGGAGCGGATTACGCCATCTTGGGAGAGGGAGAGCACTCTTTTCCTCTACTCGCGGCATCAATCGAATCTGGGAACGGACTCGAGAGGACTGGAGGGATTCTCAAGCGGGGCGCGGGAGGGATACCGCCAATTCCAGTTGAGAGGATACCTGATCTGGACAGGCTGCCTCCTCCACAGGTTTATAAGTGGGTCGACTGGGAGAAGTATCGATATCGATACTCCCCTTACCCGATCCAGACAAAAAGAGGTTGCGCCCTCCGGTGCAGCTACTGCGTCTATAACGATATTGAAGGTTTTGATTATAGACTCAGGTCTCCTGAAAGTATCGTTGATGAGATAGAGGACATCATTGATAACTGCTCTCCGACCATCATAGAGTTCACCGACTCGACCTTCAACATCCCGCTGGATCATGCGACTGCTGTCTGCAGGGAGATCATCAGACGAGGTGTCAAATGCTCATTCAACACAATGGGCATCAATCCGGGGGGGGTTACAGAAGAACTCGCCGCTCTCATGAAGCAAGCGGGTTTCATGGAGGTATCCTGTACGCCCGAATCCGGTTCAGAGAGGATGCTAAGGTCCCTCAGCAAGGGATTTACCGTAGCTGATGTCAGGCGGGCTGCAAGGCTCCTCAGATCTGCCGGTATTCCTGTGGTCTGGTACTTCCTCTTCGGTGGACCGGGGGAGAATGAATCCACTATCAGGGAGACCTTCGATTTCATCGAGGAACATATCAGCATTAAGGACCTTGTCTTCATAACCAGTGGCATACGGGTGCTTCCTGGCTCTCCCCTCCACAGGTGCGCCGTGGATTCGGGTTCTATTCCCCTTGATGCTGATCTGCTCCATCCGGTCTGGTACCAGCCTGAGGGGATAGACCGAGAGAGGATGATGTACCTGATAGAGAGAGAGGTAATTTCTCACCCGAATTACATAAACCTGCAGGAGAATACGGACACATCCCTCCTGGCCAGAATACTGAAACGTATGTACTCGATCCTCGGCATCAGAAGCCCAATATGGGCCAATATCAGAAAAAGAGACCGTATCTACCGACTGACAGGTCATAACAGGCGCAGACGGAGAGAACTGGAGAGAAGACAGGAAAACGGGATCTGAGTATAGATATCGAACGATCAAAACTGTTCACACGACAAGTTGTACCGGTTGCGGGCTGGGGTTTTCATATAAGGACGCGAAGCCAATATTAGAGTACAATGCCAAACCGAAGGGTGATATGATGACACACATTGGTCTGAGTCATGATACCGATCCCGGCAAAGCCGGCCGACAGGCCGCGGAGCTTGCCGGAAGTCAGATGCCCTCGGGAGAGTCCGCTTCATGGGCGCTCGCTTTCTGTGGTGGAAGGCACGACCCCGAAAATATCCTGTCCGGGATCCTCGAAGTACTTGGAGACATACCGGTCTACGGTGGATCCGCTGCGGGACTCATCACAAACACGGCTCTCGGATACACCGGATACGAATGTGGACTGATCCTCTTCACTGACACATCTCCCAACCATGGATCGGTATTGGCGGATCTTCGCCAGGGGGAGCATGAGGCCGGCAGGGAGATCGGCCTGGGGCTGCGCGAAGGGGCAACTGACGGTGATTCCGTGCTGCTGTTCTACGACAATCTCCGGTCCTCTCCTCCTCCCGTACTGTATGCTGGCAGTAAACTGATGGACGGGATCTATGATGGACTGGGGGACAGGGATCTGAATATCTTCGGTGCCGGCCTTGTCGGTGACTTCACTTTCTCTCCCACCTTCCTTTTTGATGGCAGGGAAGTCTCCAGACACTCGACGGTCGCCATCATACTGCCTCGTAATCTTACTCCGCACACAACGATAATGCATGGCTGTACGCCTATTAGCTCCTTTCTTGAGATAACGAAAATGGATGGTCCCATCCTTTACGAACTCGAAGGCAGGCGTGCAACCGACATCTTCAACGAAATGCTCGCGATTGAAAGCGGATCACCGCAGGAAGCCGACATTCCATTTCTGATAACGCTCGGACACAAGTACGGTGACCCCTTCGCCCCCTTCAGCGAGGAGCAGTATGTAAATCGTCTGATTATCAGTTCCAACTCCGAAGATGGTTCAGTGATGCTCTTCGAGGATGATTTTTCAGAAGGAATGAAAGTCCAGATCATGTCCAGGGATAACACTGTCATGGCGGATTCGGTCTGGAAACAGACAAGCAGGCTGCTGAAGATGCTCGAAGAGGACCGGACTGAGCTTGCGTTCTATATTGACTGCGCCGGCAGAGCTTCCTGCTTCAGTGGGTCTGAAGTGGAGGAAGCAGGTGTGGTGAAAGAGCTCATCGGAGACCAAATGCCATTCCTCGGGTTCTATTCTGGGATCGAGATCGCGCCTTTCCTCGGCAGGAGCCGTCCCCTGGATTGGACAGGTGTACTGACCATCTTCACAAGGGAATGAAATAAATATGGATTCGATCCATCGCGAGAGAGATTACTATCGCATTCACTGTGATGACCTGGGCGGCAAAGTTCTCAGGCTGCAGAGGGAATTGACAGGAATGCAAACAACTCTCAAGCGCTCCCGGACAGCTACATCCCTGATCCTGGAAACATACCGTCTAATGAATGAGGATATCTCGATGGAGGATATGGGCAGGCGTTTCCTCCAGGTGTTCCTGAGCATTATGTGGGCCGACAGAGCCATGATCCTCCGCAGCAAAGACGGATCGCATATCCTCGAACCGCAGCACTACCTCGGATTGGAGAATCCGGGAACCTCGGAGCTCGAGCTTGATCACGAGTTCCCGGAATACATGTTCTTCAACTCGCGATCAGAGCCCTCCTCCGAGACGGCTCGGATCAATGAATGCATCGACTCACCGTACTTCATCTGGATGTATGACAGGAAGGCTGGAGTCGCTCTTCTCATTGGCAACAGCACTGAAGATCGGAATTTCCGCCTCCCCTTCATGGAGGGAGATCGGGAGGTCGTCGAGAGCGCACTGGGTGTCTATGTAGACATCGCGGAACGCAAGGAAGCCGAGAGAGCTCTGAGAAAATCAGAGGGCAGGTACCGCAGGCTTGTTCAGTCCTCTCCCGAATCCATCCTCGTTTCCAGCGATGGGATACTTACTCTCGCCAATCGTGCCGGACTCAGGCTTCTCGGAGCCGATTCAGCGGATCAGGTGATCGGGAGAACCCTTCTGGAGTTCGTCTGTCCGGATGACCTGTCTGTATTCCAGATGATGATCGACAGCGTACTGGAGAGCGGGAAAGAGGTTCCCCTCTCTGAGAAGAGACTCCGGAGACTCGATGGCAACTGCGTTGATGTCGAACTCGTTGTTATTCCTTTCGCCTCCCAGGACAGACCTGCGGTACAGATCGTAGCTCTGGACATCTCTGAGCGCAGGAAGATGGAGAAGGAATTGATCAGGGTCGAGAAGATCGAATCCCTGGGAGTCCTCGCTGGAGGAATTGCCCATGATTTCAACAACATCCTGACAGGTATCCTCGGGAATATCGACCTTGCCAAGATACACATCGATCCTGACCACGATGCCTACAGCTACCTGGAGGACGCCGATACAGCGTCGAGGAGAGCAAGGGACCTGACCCATAAGCTGCTCACTTTCGCCAAGGGAGGTTTTCCTTTAAGAAGGACACTTAACCTCGCGGAGATAGCCTCTGACTCGGTCGGTTTCATCCTGAGCGGCTCAAAAGTGAAGTTCAATTACAATGAAACTGCAGATCTATTGGCAGCCGATATAGATGCGGTCCAGTTCAGGCAGGTCATCGAGAACCTGGCCATCAACGCACAGCAGGCAATGCCGGATGGTGGAGTATTCAGTATAACCGCTGAGAACGCCCGGGAGGATGACATCATCGCTCTGCAGCTCCCGGAGAAACTCTACATCAAGCTCATGGTATGTGACCAGGGACATGGTATCCCAAGGGAATATCTACCGAAGATATTCGATCCGTACTTCACCACTAAGGACAATGGCAGCGGTCTTGGGCTGGCCACAACATTCTCTATCATCAAGAAGCACGGTGGGCATATATCAGTCGACTCCGAAAGAGGTGTGGGAACAACCTTCTCCATTTATATACCTGCTTCTGAAGAAGACCCCGTCGAGACAGATGACGAACCCGATGAACTGACCTCCGGCAACGGATATATCCTGCTGATGGACGATGAGAAGATGGTCAGGGAGATCGCGATGAAAATGCTGACCAAGCTCGGTTTCAGAGTAGCTGTCGCATGTGATGGTCAGGAAGCGCTGGACATGTATCGCTCCTCAATGAGTTCTGGTGACGAATTCGATGCCGTAATAATGGATCTGACGATACCGGGGGGCATGGGGGGACAGGAACTGGTAAAGAAGCTCCTTGAACTCGATCCTAACACGAAGGCTATCGTCGCAAGTGGATATTCCAATGATCCCGTATTGGCCGGTTTCAAAACCTTCGGCTTCAGAGGCAGGATAGCAAAACCTTTCAGCGTTGCCGAATTGAGTGCATGCCTGCAGCACGTACTCGGTCCATTCTGAGCTTTTTGTAGATCAAGCAGCAGAGGCTCCGCTGATCCGTCCGGGATACTTAGATCACTCGGTCGAGCCAGTTGAATATCCGCTCATTGGAGACTGTTATCGCCCCCATCTGGCAATGCTCGTCGGCTCCCTCCTCCTCTGTAAAGAGGATGTACTCCTTTGGACAGCTGAGTAAATCGTAGAGAATCAGCGCCTGTCCATGGATATTCGGGTCGTTCTCCGAATCCAGTACGAGCATCTCGCAGGAGATGTCACCGATACGACCCTGGAGAGTGTACTCCCTCATAAGCCGACCGAACTCACTTGGTGAATCCACGGCAAAAGTCCACATAGCATTGCTGTAGAACCAATCGACATAAAGATCCTCCTTCATGGCTGCATAGATGATGCTGTCATATTGGAGGGAAGCCACTGCATCGTCGAGTATCTCATCGAGACCGGGGGGATTGTTGCTGAGCATGCTTTCATAGACACTGTATATCCCGCCGTTGGCCACACAGGCTGTAATCCTGTGTTCACCTGTGACAGCACGGGGAGCGAAGTAGCCGCCCATGCTGTAACCGACGAGTATGATCCGCTCATGATCGACAAACGGAAACCCGAGGGCAAAGTCTACAACTGGAGTGACGACTGATTCCCAGTCCGACCGGAATGGGATGCCCTGCACCCGGATAACCTCTCCCTGCCCCGGCCCCTCGAATACGAGGCAGTTGTAGCCCCTCTCGACTGCAGGTCTTCCAATGCTGATGTAGAGTTCTTCCTTTGTCCCGTCGAATCCGCTGTGTGCGATGATGAGAGGTCTGATCTCTTCGGAGTCTTCCACCAGGCAGAGGTATCCAGGCAGGTAGCCCCCCTCAAATGGTACCTCAACAGCAAGTATGGGTCTCTCCGACAGCTCCGCAGCGGAGAGAAAGGCATCCCTGCTCCTCTCCCAGGTATCCAGTATCCTCGGATCTGCTGTGTCCGAATGAAGAAAAAATTCAGCAGTCCTGTAGTACTGTGATGCCCTGAAATAGCACTCCATCGCGCTAATGGCGAATCCTCCTGCAAGGAAACTGTCCGCCTTCGCCTCCACCCTCTCGGCGGTGATCATCCATTCCGTGTACCAGCTCTCCGTATCACCATCCGCTATCCTGCTGCAGGTTACAAGACATTCTCCAATATCCGCGCCCCCGTTGACCGAGTATCCCAGAGTCCTAAGTGCCTGGAATGAGAACGGAGCTGTCTCAAATATCAAACCCGTCGCACCTATGCTGACCGGAAGAAGGATCACGAAGAGTAGAACCGGGATCCAGGCTGATGAGTACTTCAAAGTCATACCTCCTGCAGAACATGACTGAATATCTACTGCTGGAATATCCTGTCTCAGGACCTCTCCGGCAAACCACATACCCGCGCATACCACCAGCTAGGGATGGAATCCCCTTCCAATTAAACTGTAATACCGGTATAGAAGCTATCAGAGGAGGATATGAATGATCCAGTTAATGGCTCTGCTGCTTGTCGGACCACTCACCGGTCAAGTCGCTCAGGATGCTGTCCTCATTCATGAGTGGGGCGTTATCGAAGTCGACGAAATGTATCTTACCGCGAGAGGAGCGCCAGACGGATCGGTGGATGAGGATGGCTACTTCCACGATTACCCTGAAGTAGAGGTGACTGCTCCAGTTGTCTATTTTCATGGCGCTGAATGCAGGGGGGAGCTCAGAGTCAGAATATCAGATGGCTACTTCACCACACTTCTACCCTACCCTCTGCTGGTGGAAGAGATGCCTGATCCCGAGATCGAGGGCAGTCTCACTTATACTGCTATCTGGGAAGGTCTCATCATCACGGGGGGATCATCATCTCCTGACGCCATGACCGGAGCAACCGAAGTTACCAGAGGCTCCTCAATGGCGGACAGTTTCTCCTGGGCTGTCCCCTTCTGGCGAGAAGTGCCGGCCAATAATGTTCACTACCAGGCTGCCGGATTCGAGGATGTCTTCATTTACTACGAATCAGCCATGAACAGCCCCGAAATGTTCATGGGAGATAATTACGGTCATGTCGGTGAAGCTCTTCTCTTCTTCCCTGAGGATGGAGAACTGACCTGCGTGAATACTGCTATTCCGAGTGAATCGGATGCCAATGGTGAAACTCTCTCCGATCCGGAGATACTTATGGAACTCTACCAATGGGCCGATGGAGGTCTCTTAATGGAGGAGGTCATGGCCCTCTGGAGTACCTGGAAACCACTTCTGCTGACCAGATGCGAGCTAATGGGGCAGAGCGTGATGCTCTTCCCTCTCTCTGATGAAGAGGAAGAACTGGTGAGCAGGCTGCTGTTCGAGCCTGATGATGCCGATATTGAAGTCAAATACGAGAGGCTGCTGCTCGGACTGGGTTCTATCCGACGCTGAACTGCTATTCGAAGACCAACTTGATCATACCCCATGTCGAGTCCGAGAACTCAGCAGGAGCTGGAACATCCGTGCTCCATGATGCTTCGTATATCACACCATCGTTCCCGAAGCCGCTTGAATCAAATGCTCTGTCACCTGAACCGGTCTCGAAATTCCAGTATCCGACGAGGCCGGACTCCCCGGAAACATCCTCGAACATGCCGCCTTCGATCTCCGGCTGGGTTCTGCAGAGATCCCATATCCTGACCTCATCTATGAGACCATTGAAGAATCGTCTACCGGCGGAAGGGTCCGATGCCTGTGCGATCCTGAGTGGATACGATGAGACAAGCAGATCACCGTCACAATTGACAGTCTCGTGAACATGTCCGTCGATGTAGAGAGTAATAATGCTGCCATCCCAGGTTACGGCGATGTGAGACCAACTGTCCAGTTCAATGACTGGCGGCGTCTGAGCCTCACCCAGCTCCAGCACCTGAGCATCTGTATCGATCTCGAACGAGATAGAGAGCATTCCGTTGTTTGCGCAACTCATGACATATCCGGCTTCGCTGCTCTCGGACAGCTGATGCATGCCGACGATGGCGCTGCCGTAAGATGGGTCCCCCCAGGACATCGGCTTGATCCATGCCTCGAGGGTTATACTCTCAGTCGGATTGAGGAGAGAATCAGATGCAACCTCGACATAGTGGCTCAATCCGTCAAAACTGAGAGAATGGGTGTTGTCAGCCGATACCACTGAAGCCAGAACTGGCAGAATAAGAAGAAAGGGGACGATTCTGATGAAGTTCACTTTCCTCCTTATTCATCGGAGAGACATGTGACCTGATCTCAAGCAGAATTGCAACTGAGGCCGGAGACTCCCGATCCGGATTATATCCCTTCCTTCAACATGATAAGTATGGACCCGAAATCCATTCTGTCAAGACCTCCTCTGTTCCATGAATGCAACTTAAGCACTTAAGCACATCGAGGATTACCGGCTTCTGCACAACGGGTAGGATAGTGTGGAAGTTGGCGCTTTCAATGATGAAGAAGGGCAGCGGAGCATAGCCCCGCCGCCCTCCATTAGATGATCCTGTCTTTTACAGTACGTTGAAGAGCCTGAGCCCATTGATGGTCTGATACTCGAAGTTGGGCAGATCTACTCCATCGGTGTAGACGCTGTCAACGTAGAATTCAGCATAATCCCCGTTCTCAAGCTGGATGAATATCCAATTGGGACCAGTCACCTGTATTGAATCAGCCCAGTCTGCGGAGCCTGCCTCAGGGGCAACATTTCCGTAGCCACTCTGATCGCAGAGCTTCGTACTGTGTCCGCCTGGATAGAGAGCAGGATTGTGATCGCCGGAGAAGAGGTAGATCTTGTTATCGACTACATCCACATAGAGGTCCTGGGTAAACTCGGAGGAGTCGGCGATGCCGGTCGCCCAGCCGAGTCCGTCAGCATCGAAGAGAAGACCATTGGCCGCCGAGTTCGCTCTGAGCTGCATCTCGGCGAAGTAGTTCTCCTCTGCCCTGCAGTTAACCCTGTTCGAGAAACCCGCTGAGTATTCAAGACCCTTGGATGCCTTGACCTCATAGTAGCCTGTAGAAGTGGCTATATGCGTCCAGGTCGTATCCGCCGTCAGGCCGGGTTCTCCCCAATCGCCAGGTACCGTTGTGGCGTAGTAGATGTGGTATCCATCGACATCCTGATCAAGCGGGTCCCACACGAGTACAACTGAATCACCCTTTGAAGCGGTTTCATCAACAGTGAGATTCGTAACATTGGGCAGGTTTCCAGACGGTGCCGAGGGATCGTTGGAGCATCCGACGATGGCAACGGCGAGCACTATAAACAGAAACAGATACTTCCTCATATCATTTCTCCAATCAGTTTCAGAATTCATTTCACTGTGGAAAATACAGTCTTTTGCCCACGGTGACAAACCCCGACAGATCATTATACTGACTCTCCTGCCTGTCGGTTCCAATATGGCAGGATTCATGGATAGTCCCGGTTATATCAGTGACAGATTCCTCCTTCTACCGTCGCAAGCGCTGAAATCTATCTCTGAATCCCGCTGAGTTAACGCGCTGAGGAGCTTTACGCGTGGAGTCGTATATCATTACATAACTAGATATTAACATCTCAGCGTTAACAGGTGTCAGCGACAGGTGTATCTGGAGGACCGGAAAGCGCCAGCCAGGGTCCTCCAGGGTCTGAACTGGACAACCATCAACTATCCACTATGCTCCCCTGAATGCCATTACCCTCAGATCAGAACGAATGAGGTCGGATAGAGAATGATCAAGAAGGCTGGTCACTGATGCCCGAGCATGCTCCGGATTCGTACAGGAAGATTCTCGCCGTCTCGCTCCCGATAATAGCGGGAATGGCCGGCCGCACCATCATGATGTTCTGCGACAGGCTGTTTCTGGCTCAGCACAGCCAGCTCGAACTCCAGGCTGCGCTTCCCGCAGGAATTCTGAGTTTCACACTGCTATGCGTCTTCTACGGAACGGTCTCATACTCCAGTACATTCGTCTCACAATTCTATGGAGGTGATGACCGGGAAGGATGCTCGAAATCACTCGCGCAGGGACTCTTCCTGGCTATGGCATCAGTTCCAGTCATGGCGGCTCTGGCGATCCCGGGAAGCATGCTCCTCGATCTTGCGGGTCACGCCCCGGAAGTTCTGCATCTGGAGAAGATCTATTTCCGAATAATGATGTTCTCGGCGTCGGGTCCGATCTTCACCGCGGCCGCATCCTCTTTCTGGAACGGGAGGGGTAGAACCGTTCCCACAATGCTCGCTGTTCTGTTTGGAGCCGGTCTCAATGTCCTGCTCGACTACATCCTGATATTCGGCAAATTCGGTTTCCCTGAGATGGGTATAGAGGGTGCTGCCATCGCCACGGCCATCTCCTCTTTCATTCCTGGTATCATCCTCACAGTAGCTGCCTACACCGGGGAGACCGCCAGGAGATACAGGACCAGAGAGAACTTCAGGTTCTCACGTGCGCTGACCGGCAGGATCATCCGGTTCGGATTCCCTGCCGGTCTTCAGATCTTCATGGATGTGGCGAGTTTCACGGTTTTCATCTTCATTGTGGGAAGAATGGGATCAATAGATTTCACATCTAACAACATCGCTTTCAGCGTGAACAATCTCGCTTTCAATCCGCTGCTCGGATTCGGCTTTGCGACGACCGTGATCGTCGGACGGTGCATCGGAATGGGCAATACGGCAATGGCCATTCGCGCTACACGTAGATCCCTTCTTCTGTCCCTGTGCTATTTCGTTCCTCTTGCTCTCACCTTCATCATCTTCCCAGGATTCTACATAAAGCTCTTCTTCAGCCCCGACTCAACCTGCACAATTGAGGAACTGACCGAGACAACATGGAAGCTTCTGGCAATAGTTGCGGCCTGGGGGATATTTGATGCAGTCAACCTCATGTACAGCGGTGCACTCAGAGGCGCCGGTGATACGAAGTTCATCGTATGGGCATCGGGTCTGCTTGGATGGCTTCTCTGGATCCCCGGGGTGATCTACCTGTATGCGGTCCGGGGCGCTGGAATTGTCAATCTCTGGCTCTTCACAAGCATATATGTTGCCATCTTCGGCCTCATCTTCTTCCTCAGGTTCAGAACAGGCAGGTGGAAGCGGATAGACCTTCTGGGAAAGGATACTCCGTCTGTCCCTGACCCTGAAGTACTGTGAAGCTACTGGTCAAATGCCCTCTCGATGATGCCTGTCAGAATATCGATGCCGGGACGGATCAGACTGTCAGGGAAGTCGTACTCCGGACTGTGGAGCGGAGGGGACCCTTCGCCTGAGCCGATGCCGAACAGGGCTCCAGGATAATTCATGGTGAAATGACCGAAGTCCTCGGACCATGGGAATGGTCCCTTAATCTCCCTTACAGGCATATGGAGCTGCTTCGCTGCCCCTCGGATGAGCCTATTGGCTGAATCCGAATTCTCGGTGGATGGGAACTCCTCGGTCCATTCTATTTCGAATGCAAGTCCCTCCTCTTCCGCTATCCGCGCGAATTCTCTGACAGATCTATCCGAAAGCTCTTTCACCTGCTCCATCGCGGGTGCTCGAAGTGTAGCCATTACCGTTGCCTCAGACGGAAGGATGCCGAAACCGGCTTCACCGATGGTGGCGTGGACCAGCGTGATAAAGATGCCCTCGGCAGGACACGAGATCCTTTCGAAATGGTCTATCATGGAAGCCACAGCCCCAGCGGGGCTGACCCCGGCAAGCGGTTCTCCCGCATGGGAACTCCTGCCGGTCAATTTCACGATCATACCTGTTGATGCACTGGCAAAAGTCCCGTCCCCCATGATTATCTCTCCCATGGGGAAACCCGGCAGATTGTGCAGGGCGATTGCGAGATCAGGCTTGAATTGTGAATACAGTGGATCGCTGAGCACCTTCAGGGCGCCGCTGCCTGTCTCCTCCGCTGGCTGGAATAGCAGGAGTACTGCGCCGGTACGATGGTGGTTCGGCTTGAGCCAGGCCGCAACTCCGGCCATGATCGCCATATGTCCATCGTGGCCGCACTTGTGGGAGATGTTCCTGCGAACCGACCTGTAAGGGATCTCGAGAGTCTCTTCAACAGGAACAGCATCTATCTCGCAGCGAAGCAAAACGGTCCTGCCTGGCTG
This sequence comes from Candidatus Fermentibacteraceae bacterium, assembly GCA_029932015.1. GTDB lineage: Bacteria > Fermentibacterota > Fermentibacteria > Fermentibacterales > JCC-6 > JAOZQW01. The sequence continues at coordinate 2,536 of JAOZQW010000013.1, read as the reverse complement.
CGCTCCTCCGTAGACTGCGATGATGCCATACCCGCCCACCCCTGTGAGCAGCTGGTCCGGATTGAGTCCTTCGAGGACCGCTCTCAGTATGTCAGCGGTCCTTTCCTCGCAGCCTGCAAGCTCAGCCTCTCTGTGAAGACTGTGTCTCAGGTCGATGAGATCTATGATATTCCCTTCCGATCCACCATGACGGTCATGTTCAGACGCCCAGGATTCACATTGCCGGTATCAGCACCTCGCGTCAAGTTCGTGAGGAATGCAGTGCACTACCGTATCCAAATGGGATTATACTTATCGGTATTGTATTGATTAAAGCTCCGACAGGATATTCCTCACAATGAGAACTTATGGAAGCGGGAACAGCTTGTTAAGAATGATGATGATACTTCTCCTCCCTGCTCTTCTTACCGGTCAGCTCCCCGGACAGGAAGCCGGCGCCGAACTCACTACTCTATGGAGCCTCTTCTACGGAGGTGCAGATAATGAAGAGGTGAACTCCATCGTCCTTACTGATAGTGAGGGATGCCTTATAGCGGGCATGACTGAATCATATGGATTCGGAGTCTTCGGCAAGCCGGATATGTGGATACTTGAACTCGACCCGGATGGCGGAGTCCTCTGGGAAGAGACTTATGGAGTCGCGGACTGTTTTGAAACGGTGTATCACCTCATCGAGACCGGAGATGGCGGATATCTGGCTGCCGGATACAAATGCGGGCAATGGGGCTTCGGCGGCGGTGACGCAATACTGCTCAAGATCGATTCCCTTGGGACCGAAGAGTGGTTCCAACAGTTTGGTGGCTCCGAAGATGACGGTATTCGCTTTATTCAGGCGAGTCCCGCAGGCGGCTACATAGCATGTGGATGGACCCGTTCATCAGGAGCAGGATTTGTCGATGCATGGGTGGTGAAGCTCGATGCAGGCGGCAATATCGAATGGGCCGAGACTTTCGGCGGAACTGACTACGACGTGGCGAAGACAGTCTACTCCCATCCTGACGGCGGCTATTTCGTCACCGGATATACCAACTCTCAGGGAGCCGGTGAATATGATGCCTGGGTCCTCAAGCTGGATGTCGATGGGAATCTCGAATGGGAGAAGACCTACGGGGATACTGGATATGACAGGGTTTACCACTCCGCTCCATGCCTGGATAGCACCTATGTCCTTACGGGACTGTTCGATAACGGCTCTGAGTGCGATCTCTGGGTATTCAGAATCGACTCCCAGGGGGATGTCATCTGGGACAGGACTTACGATCATGCCGCCGATGACGAGGGTCACTGGATCGAAGAGACCAGTGATGGTGGATTTGCCATTGCGGCCTGGGCCGGATACGAAGGCAATCCCTGGACCGAGATGTGGATACTCAGGCTCGATACAGCAGGTGTGCTCCTATGGGATTCTACTTACGGCGGCCCGGCAAGCGATGTCGCGAATGTAGTGCGCCAGGTGAATGAATATGATTATCTACTTGGGGGGTCGACCCTGAGCTTCGGAGGAGGCCGCGTCGATATGTGGCTCATGAAACTACATGACAATCCCACAGGGATAGAGGATGACCCTCCTGCTCCGGTCTCTCTCTTCGAATGCAGACCGAATCCATGCAGTCAGGGGGCTGCTTTCATCCTTGACCAGAAGTATGATGGTCCGGTGTCCATAAGGGTCTTTGATCTTGCCGGACGACTCGTTTCAACGGTCCATGATGGATACCTCCCGGCGGGTAGACAGTCCATCGTCTTCGATGGCGCCACTCTCAGCACCGGCGTGTACTACGCCAGGCTGGTTACTGGAGAAAGTGTCTGCCTGGAGAAAGTGGTGTTCATCGAATAACCTGGGATAGCTTATATGCCCGGATAAGGAGTATGATTATGTGGCGATCTCTCCACTGCCTCTCATTCCTCACTCTCCTTGTTCTTGCAGCCGTCAGCCATGGTTACGGCTACTTTGATGCTCTGGGATACGGGAATGCGGTCAATGCGATCAGTGTTCGATCAGCCGCTCTGGGTGGTATCAGAATATTCGGTGCAGGGGGACCTGCAGCACTCTTCCTGAATCCCGCCTCACTTTCTGAAGTTGAACTCTTCCAGTCTACTCTCTCTTCCTCTTCCATCGCATGGGCCGAAGAGGTTGTCGACTCTACTCATCATACCTACAGATCCGGCAGCGGCATGGGTTCTCTCACGGGAGCCGCCGCCTTCAGGCTGGACGATGCGATCGTTGTCGGGGGAGGCGTTACAAAGATCTCAAACAGCATGTATGATGGGATTCATTACCTTCCTGAGGACCCGTCCCAGCCAGGCATTGATAGAGTGGAAACACTACTTGCCGCAGGCGGTCTATGGGAAGCTCTGGGGGGAGCCTCCTGGGAATTCTCGGACGGCATGCATGCAGGCATCTCAGGTGGATTGAGGTTTGGCCAGGTCCAGTATGATTACTCTTTCGACGACTACAGCTATCCCGGAGTTGACTCGGTCGCTTCCTGGGTCTGGAAGCAGTCTGTCCCCTGCTTCCACGCCGGGATAACCCTGGGGT
>JAOZQW010000510.1 GCA_029932015.1 Candidatus Fermentibacteraceae bacterium | reverse complement strand
CACAGGGACTGACGGCTGAACAGATCATAAGGCTGACTTTTCTCAAACATTATGAACATCTCACATATGATGATTTGTCCTTCCATCTTCAGGAGACTCCCATCTACCAGTCATTCTGCAGGATCGGGATAGGCGGGAAGATACCGTCCAGATCGGCTGTAGCGTCGGCAGTGAAGTCAGTCCCCTGGGAAGTCTGGGAGGGATTGAGTCTTCATCTGAATCTGTATGCCGCTGCCAGGGGTGTGGAGAAAGGCAGAGAGGTACGGGTGGACTGCACGGTGGTGGAATCGGATATCCATAAGCCTTCAGACTCCTCTCTGCTCTACGACTGCGTCCGTGTGATCACCCGGGTACTGAAGGAGATCGGCTTCAGTGGAATGCATGATCGTACTCGCGCTGCGAAACGCCGCATGCTTGAGATCATGAACTCGAGGGGCTGGAAGAAGCGCAGGGGTCGCTACCAGGTGCTGATGAGGCTTGCCCGGGAGGTGGTCGGTTATGCGGAAGCCGCGCTCGATGAGATTGACCGCGGGGATCTTGAGTGCGAGCCGGTTGCTGCTGAACATCTGAGGGAGCTGGTGCGGTTGTCGCACATGGTGCTGAAGCAGACCGAGAAGCGGGTGATACACGGAGAAACGGTGCCTGCTTTGGAGAAGATCGTCTCCATCTTTGAGCCTCACACTGACATCATCGTGAAGGACAGGCGGGACACCTATTATGGGCACAAGATCTGTCTCACCGCCGGCAGGTCGAACATGGTTCTTGACTGCAGGGTACTCGATGGCAATCCTGCTGACAGCAGTCTCCCGGTGGAGATGATCGAGCGCCAGGAGAGCATATATGGAAGAGCTCCGCTGAAGGCTGCCTTTGATGGCGGCTTCGCTTCAAGGGGGAATCTTGAAGAGATCAGGAAGCTTGGCGTCAGTGATGTGTGCTTCTCGAAGAAGCGCGGCTTGAAAGTCGAGGACATGTGCCGCAGCGAGTGGGTATACAGGAAGCTCTGGCGCTTCAGGGCCGGGGTGGAATCGGTCATCTCCTGGCTGAAGAGATGCTTCGGACTCGGGCGGTGCATGTGGAGATCGAGAGAGTCTTTCAAGAGCTATGTCCACAGCTCGATATTTACCGCTAACCTGGTGACTCTTGCTACGCTGATCATCTGAGAGCCCAACGCTTCGACGACGAAAGAGCATGCATGCTCAGTTGCAGGAGTCCGTCTTCAGCATGATCCCGGAGTGAAAGTATCCAGAAATCCGATCCTCGAGCAGCCTCAGGCTGTTGTTGACGAGAATGATGCCCTGTGGCACATTAC
>JAOZQW010000213.1 GCA_029932015.1 Candidatus Fermentibacteraceae bacterium | reverse complement strand
TGGAATGCTCCTCATCGTCCTTCCGGACCGGCTTCGGTCTGCCGCCATCGGGGGACGGGACCATTTCAGCCTCTGCATAGAAGTACCGCAATCCGCCATCTGCCGTTTCAACCCTGAGAGGGATCGTCTGCGTACGCATATCTACATTTTCCTCGATTGCCTCATCTATCTCTTCCTGGTCGGCAGGCATATCCTCGATCCTGCGGCGATAGGAGATGACGACATCAGCACCGAGCCTTCTGCAGGTCCTTGCTGTGTCCATTGCGACATTGCCACCGCCCATCACTATCACCGACTCGCCAACAGGCTGCTTCCCGTTCTCGGGAGTGTTCATAAGGAACTCGAAGGCTGGCTTCACACCCGGAAGATCTGAACCCGGGAAACTGAAATCAGAGCTGTCCTGCAGACCAGCGGCTATGAAGACAGCATCATGGTTCCTGGCAAAGGCCTTGAGCATGCCGCTGGAGATGTACCTCTTCAGATGAAGCCTGACTCCAGTCTTCCTGAAGACCTCCATCTGCTTGTCGTACCCCTCAGCGGGGAGCCGGTACTCCGGGATCGCGCCCCAGGCAACACCTCCGGCCTCTTTCCTCATATCGTAGACATGTGTTTCAAATCCGCTTCTTGCCAGATAGTAGGCGGCCGCAAGACCGGCAGGTCCCGCTCCGATGATGGCTACCTTCTTTCCATTGGGCTTCCCTGGCATCGAGGCGGTCTTCAGGACATCAGTCAGGGAATCGAACTGCTCGCAGGCAAAGCGCTTGAGCCATCTGATGGCTATCGCTTCTCCCTGGTAACCGACCGCACAGACAGATTCACACTCCCGTGTGCAAACCTTGCCGCAGAGTTCCGGAAGAGGGTTGTTATCGAAGAAGAGCCTGACTGCTTCCGCGGGATCACCATCTGCGATAGCTCTGATGTAGTCAGGTATATGCATATGGGCAGGACATGCTGTAACACAGAGACCGCACTGAATGCATCTCGAAGCTTCCTCGATGGCCTGCTCTACACTGTATCCCTCAACCACTTCACCGAAATCATTAACTCGAACGTCAGGCAGGACCACAGGCATTTCTTCTCTGGGGGAGCCGGCCCAGCCCAGTAAGTCGTTGTCCTGGCGCCAGCCCTTCGGAGCAGAATCCCATTCCTTTTCATCGTGCCCGGGTGTGAACCGGCAAGTGTCGGCGTTCTCAGTGGTCCAGCTGTAGGTATTGGACATCCTCAGAGATCCTGTTGAACAGACATCAACACACAGGGCACACCAGCAGCAGCGGCCATAGTCAAATCTCGGCCTGAGACCCGAATCGCCCCTGGTCGTTTCCAGTCCCTCGATCGGGATCATGTCAATTGTGACGCTCTCGCATATTTCGGCACATCTGCCGCAGCCGATGCACTTCTCGGTATCGTTTATGTGAAATCCTCTGTAGCGGTCGGCACCGGGATTGGCTCTGTCAGGATAGGGAATGGTGTCGGCCTTCTTAGCGGCCCTCGACCAGGCGAGGAAGGGTGATACCAGCGAAGTGAACTTCATGGCTACCTTTCGATCTCCGGGGGACAGGTGGTCAGACTGACCATGATGTTGGAGACATCTGCAATATTGGCGCCCACAAGCATTCGTTCGAGCAGAGGTACTGCGTGAACGTATGACGGTCCTCTGACATGGATCCGCCTTGGCTTCAGTGAGCCGTCACTGACTACATAGTAACCGTACTCTCCCCTGGAGGACTCCACCCTCGTGTAGACCTCTCCGGGTGGTACTCTCCACTCGGTAAAATTTGGCAGCGGTACTGCCACCGGTCCTTCGGGCATCCTGTCGAGGATCTGCCTGATGAGGCTGATACTCAGATCGATCTCGCGTCTTCTTATCAATGCGCGGGAATAGATGTCCGCGCCGCTTTCGGTCACGACCTCGAAATCCAATTCCCGGTAAACCTCGTAGGGAGCGTCCTTGCGAACATCCCTTACTCCGCCGCTGGCTCTGGCAACGGGACCGACCAGCCCGTACTCAGCGATCCATTCCGGGGGTATCACACCGACATCAACGGTACGTTTCAGAAAAATAGAGTTGTTCAGGATCAGTCTGTCGAACTCCGGAAGGCGCTCTTCAATTGTCTCGAGTACATGCAGCACCCGCTTAGAGAATCCTTCAGGGAAGTCCCTGCGTACACCGCCTGGAGTGATGTAGATGTGGTAGATCCGTGCCCCGGTAAGCTCCTCGAAGAGGTCAAGGATGAAGTCCCTGAGAGTAATGCCCCACATCGCACCGGTACCCAGTCCAATCGTACCTGCCTGACCTCCGAAGGCCATGAGGTTGACACCAAGCCTGGCCAGTTCAAGGACCAGGGTTCGTATCCACTTGGCCCTTTCCGGGATCAAAATGCCGTCCAGTTCCTCCACCGCAAGTGCATAGCATTCTTCATTGATATCCGGCTCGGGAACGCAGATGCGGCAGACAAGAGGGAAGTTCTGTATCCAGAGCCGCCGCTCCATGAGCTTCTCAAAGGATCTGTGCAGGTAACCTACATGTGTTACAGCTTTGGTTATCTCATCGCCGTCGAACCACATTTCAATGCTCATGTTCCCGGTGACGCCGGGATGCTGCGGACCGAAGAAGAGATGAGTGGTCTTCAGAGGATCGGTGGCTTCATCGAAGCTCATGACCCCTCCTCCCCGGACATCGGGGTCTCCCATTCGCCGACTCTCTCGCCGATGAATTGCCTCGGATCATGGTGGTTCCGCGGCCAGCGCTCACCGAACATCCTGATGGAGTACTCAAGGGTGTCGAAATCCCTCCTCATTGGAGGTTTGTCCTTCCACCCTTCCAGTATGAACTCCTCATCCTGTCTATCATTGCCGGGAAAATCGATACCGTACATCTCGTGAAGCTCCCGCTCGAAGGTCTCAGCAGCAGGCCAGATCTCGCTGAGCGTCGGCACCGTGCATCCTTCTCTGGGAAAGAGAGCAGATAGAATGAGTATAGAGGAATCATCAGGATTCTCGAGGATGTAGGTCAGCTGGAACTTGCCGTCTTCGATGCGATCAACCACGGAGATGAGCTGCAATACAAGGAATCCAGTCTCAGTCCTGGCACGGATGAGACATGAGAGAAGGTCCTGGCTCCCGATAGAGACATGGAGGTATCCATCGCTGCGGCGGATCACTTGCAGAACCGTCGCGGTGGACTCAACCTGTTCCAGCAGCCGTTGGCTATCCATCATCCATCCCTACCAGTTGTAATCGGGAAGGTCCCATTTGGGAATGACCTTCTTCTGGTTGTCCCGGTACCATTCCAGGTTTTCCCTGTAGTGCTCCCAGCCATCCGCCCTGCCTGCCTTTATCTTCTCCATCAGCAGTCCGAAGCCGTCAATGATCGCCTCCGGCCTGGGCATGCACCCCATGATGTAGACATCAACTGGGAGATACCTGTCAAGGACGTTGAGGGTATTGTACGAATCGTAGTACATTCCACCGTTAATCGTGCATGAGCCGAGAGCTACTATGTACTTGGGATCCTGCATCTGCTCGTAGACCCTTATGACCCTCTTCAGGGTCTTCACTGACAGATAGCCGGAGACAATGAGCACATCCGCCTGTCTGGGGGTCGGTCTCATTGCTATACCGAACCGCTCCATGTCAAATCTTGAAGTATGAAGCGGACGCAGCTCAATCGCTCCGCAGCCGGTTCCGTAAGCAGTTACCCAAAGGCTGTTGGCCCTTGCGAGCTCATCCACCTTCGCCCAGGCTTTGAGCTGTGAGCGAGGAGCCTCCGGCTTGCAGTTGCAGTACATGGAGGACATATCATCCATCCTACATCACCATAATCCTTATCAGGTCAACCGCCGCCAGCGAGGTGGGGATGAACCAGAGGAATCGTATGCTCTGCTCCGTCCGGAATCTGGGAAAGACCGAACTGACGAACACAGGGAACATGTAGAGCAGGAAAGTCTTCACAAGGAGTCCTATCCATGTAGATGCGCCCCCGAAAAGAAGATTCACGAAGAGCACGAGCTTGGCAACGCCGAAGATCGCCCTGCCGCTGAACATGAAGGAAAGAAAACGGCTGCTGTACTCGGTCGGCGGACCAATAGGTATCTCCTGTGGCGCCAGAACAATGCCGAACGGATAGGCCATCTGCATCGGAAGAAATGTTATCAGGGCCGCAGCGGAAGCGAAGGGGAACCTGAAGATGTTCCAGCTGAAGAGGCCGTTCTGCTGCGCCAGTACTATCTCCTCTATGGAAAGTGTCTTCAGACCGACCGCTATGACAATTACTGCGACCGAGAAAGAAAGCTCATATGAGGACATCTGCGCCAGTCCTCTGCTTACGGCTATCACCGCATACGGGTGACCTGAGTCACCGGCGCCAAGGGCCATGCCGAGGCAGCCGAAGAACATGAAATAGACGACAAGCAGGAGATCCCCGGCGAATGACATGTTGACAAGAACGGTGCTCCCAACGACCAGAGGCACGAGGATCAGGACACCGATCGCACCGGCTATCCTGAACATCGGTGCAAGCCAGAACATCGTCCCGTGATGGATAGAAGTCTTCTTCCTGAAGAGTTTCCACATGTCGATGAAGTTCTGCGTTACTCTTGGTCCGATCCTGCCATGTATCTTTGCCGTGACGTTCCTTGAGATGCCACCGAGCAGCAGTCCCCATACCAGAG
>JAOZQW010000509.1 GCA_029932015.1 Candidatus Fermentibacteraceae bacterium | reverse complement strand
ACATCGCAGAAGACGTGATATCCCAGACCTGAGGACCATATCCTGGTGCCGGTCTGCCGGTCCAGCGCGTAGACGACACCATCCTGACCTCCAAAGTATACCCGCGAGGAATCCACCGCAGCTTCACCGCTGATGCCGCAGTCAGTGCTGAAAGTCCATAAAAGGCTCCCTGTCTCCGCATCGACCGCCCGAAGGAGGCCATCGTTACATCCCAGGAACAGTGTTCCATCAACCATTGCAGGAGCAGAAAAGAACTCCCTGTCTCCGGAGGATGTAACGACCCATATCGAGTCCCAGGGCGCGCCGATATCAGGACCCCAGCCAGCGTTCCCGCCCTGATGTGATCTTGCCTGAAGCCATGATACGGGCATGTCCATGCGTTCATATTCCCCTGAGAGCATCGTATCCGGAGAGATGCCATCCATGAGTGTATCACCTGGAACGGCCTGGGGAACGAGTGTATCAGGTTCAGGGTCCGATGGTGAAAGGAGTCTGGAGATAATAAGGATGGCAGCGAGAGCTGCTGCCAGACTCCCGGCTATTCTGATGGACTGCACCGCATCAGGTATCCTGCGTATGCGGCCCTTTGTTCCTTCCTCAATTCTGGCATTCATTGAGTAACAGCTCCTGTTCAGACTTTATCGGGAACAGCGTCAGCCACGCATGCTCCAGGTCATCAATAGATTATTACCGGCGCTCCCACCGGGAGTGCCCGGTAGAGAGCCTCAAGGTCGGTACTGCTGAGTCTTATGCATCCGTGACTCACGTTTCTGCCCCGGCCTACTCCGTAGTGCAGCAGAAGGCCTCCTCCGAGGTCGAGTTTGTAGCTCCCCAGTGCCCCGGGAACAGCCTTGACCCATATGCGTTCAGAGGCTGTGAGAGAATCGTTGTAATAGACTATCTGGTCATCCCAGGAAAGCGTATCAGGGATAACAACTATCTCATCAGGAGTGGGAGGAGTGAGATCCATTTCCTGCCAGTACCAGTCGGGACGGTACCAGTATGGATTCTCCCCGTTCCCTAGAATGTACCTGACACCTCTGGGTGTGCTGAAGTCCCAGGCCTGTCCCTCGTCGTTGAATGTCCATCCTTTACCAGTGCCGCAGTAGCCGGACCTTACAAGCACATCCTGCCCAGTTCCAAGTCTGCGTCTGAGGTGGAAGCGGTTCTGGTGTGTATCAATGAGGAGGTAGTATCCCCAGAAACCACCCGCTAGTTCAGTAGCTTCCAGTCTGGCGCTCAGAGAATCGGCGATATAGAAGGCTCTCTCGAGTGAATCCTCCCTGGCGAGCAGTCCATCGGTTACATCGGC
>JAOZQW010000212.1:1616-4676 GCA_029932015.1 Candidatus Fermentibacteraceae bacterium | reverse complement strand
GCGATATCATCATCTGCTGGACCGGTGAATATGCTGTTCAGCCCCACAGCAATATACATCCTGTTCAGGTCATTCGCGTCGATAGTCACGGCATAAGCTTCACACTGGACACACCGACATATGTGGCTGGCGCCTGCCCTCTGCCCTCCGATAATGTCATTTACCTCGCATCAGTAACTAAAGATATCATCTATATAACTGATCTGGACATGGAGGCGATAATCGATTCAGTACAGATGACCGTTATCCCCGGTGGTCTTTGTGCGAATCCAAATGGAAGCTTCGCATATGCCGCCAGCTACAACGATCATATCGTCACTGTCATTGATACGGATTCACACGAAGTGGTGGATTGGGTTTATACTGAATCCAATGTAAATAGAGTTGAATGCCATCCCTCCGGTGAATACATCTACGCTTCAAGCGAGACGGGTAACAACATCACCGTCATGAGTACCTCTGATATGGAGCCTGTGACCGTGATCGATGTCGGTGAGAGACCGCTTGACATGTGCTTCCATCCAGACGGGACCTCCCTCTATGTACTCTGCGCCGGAAATTCAACGATCTACGAGATTGACTGCCAGTCCTATCAGATAAAGGATGCATTTGGCACCGGCTCCCCCACAGGATTGTGCATCCTCCCATCGGGAGACTACCTGTACATTACTGACAGCATGAATAAGAGGGTCTACATCTACGAGACGCTAGGAAACACTCACGTCCTGAGCGTGTCAGTCCCGGAAAGTCCCAGCCATATCACTGCTTCGCTCGATGGACAGAAGATCTTCATGAATGCTGATGACGACCTGGTGATACTGGGCTACTGAGAAGTATCGGCGTTAGTCCGGCAGGACCGGTTCGGTAACAATCGTCCCCGGGTCCCAACCCTCGGGTTTTCCTGTATCTGCTGCATTGATTTGCCAGTCAGGTAGCTAGAGCCCGGACTTCTCACAGGCTTTCGTAACGAGGTGATATAATTGGCTGCAGATACAAGGCTTACGAGTGGAGATCGGGCTGAAGGACTGGTTCACTTGGAGTGTCCTATCTCTCCCGCTCGAGTGAGAGCGAACTTTGCCCCGATGGGACCAATCACCTCGAAGACTATACATGTAGCAGTTATTGTCATTATAACGGTGGATGCAATTGTGCTCGCTTCCGGTGTACCAATGGCATTGAATTCCTGGAGAACAAGCATCGACAGGCCTATGGCTACTCCGGCCTGGGATAGTATTCCGAATCCCAGGTACTTTCTGATGTTCGGCTCCGATTTTCCGACTTTCGCTCCAAGCCATGCACCGCTCATGAGTCCGGTGGTTCTTGACAGTATGTAGATTACTCCAAGCATTCCAAGTGATGGAAGAACCGATATATCAAGATGTGCCCCCGCAAGGAAGAAGAAGGGAATAAAAAGGAAGGGCATCCAGGTTTTCAGCTGTCCCACCAGGTTTTTCACCATTGTGGACGGAGTAGTGTTTGTCAGAATGAAGCCCAGCATCATGCATGTTAGAATCAATGACAGATGCAGCCACTGGGAAACACCGATGCACATAGCTATGAAACCGAAGCTAAGTGAGGGAATATCCGTAATCGGTCTCAGTCTGCGGCTGAGGAATGTGAATGCGAACCCAAAAGCGGTTCCAACAAGCAGACTGAGTAATATTTCTTTTGACGGGAGAAGGATGCTCTGGAAAAGGGACAGGGAATTCTGCGGATCGAGCATGTTCCTTGCAGCTGCGCTTGCAAAGCCGAATATCACTATGGCGAGCCCATCATCAAAACCGACGACTGCGTAGAGGGCTTTAGTTAAATTACCTCTTGCCCCATACTCCTGAATAACGGCAACGGTGCCAGCGGGGGCGCTGGCGGGAGCAAGCGAGCCGAAGACTAGAGCCATGGGCAGGTTTCCAGTCAGAAGCCATACTGATACGGAAACCACAATGAAAGCCGCCATGGATTCAGCGATGATTATGTAGATTATTCCCTTGCCGAGTCTCTTCAAGCCCCTGATATTCAGTTCACTCCCAATAGTGAACGCAACAAATCCAAGGGCCACATCCGTCAGAAACGAAAGTGATTCAATGTTTCCTTCGGAAAGAATTCCCAGTACGGATTTGCCTATGATCACACCAAGAAGCATGTATCCAACAAGGGATGGAAGATGTATTTTCTTCACAAGCCGACCCATGTAGAGAGAAAGGACCACTGCAGCACCAACCAGGACTATAAGCGGTAATGATGACATGGCAGTCTAGGATTCCAGTGAGCCCAGGGCGTGATGAAGATCGGTAACTGTAACCAATATGTCCTTCTGCTTCCGTAGATCTCCACAAACGTACTCGATATTGCGCAGTGCCTGATTTAGAAGCGTTCCCTTCACAACGGCAACAATTATCCTGCGGCAATTGTTCAGATCGTTGTTCCAGAAACCTGCGAATACAGGCAGATGGGAGAGATACTCCGTGGATTCATGTGCTTCCAGAACCATTGCGCCAGTGGGCTCACCTGAAGCGAACACCTGCAGGACATCGTTGAAGAGTTCCTCGTTCTTTACGAAGACATGGAGCATTCTCATCTCGGTTTTCAGGGGTTTGGCTCCTTCATCTGAAGTGTCCTCAAGGATACTCTTCAGAAGAGCATAGAGATCACTGGATGATTCAGCAGCGCGTATTCTGCTTCTGGTATCAGGATTCCTAAGGAGTCTCGCCATTCCGGAAAGTGCTTTCAGATGCTCCTTCGGATTCTCCTCGGGACCGATTACAAATGGAAAAATATTAACTCTCTCGCCGTCGATGGAGTGAAAATCAATACCCTTTTTTGTGGTGACCATCCCAACTGCAAATGAAGAGATGTTCGGAAGTCTGCAATGGGGGAGGGCAACACCGTTTCCAAGACCGGTGGAGGCAAGTGTCTCCCTTTCTTCCAGCGCCCCTGAGATTGCATCTGGAGATGCATCTTTCAGAACCGGATGCAGGCAGGCTATCTCCGCTATCTCACGCAAAAGCTGATGGCTATCTTTTATATCAGCATTCACCCTGATTGCATTCTCGTTGAAAGCAT
>JAOZQW010000212.1:0-1606 GCA_029932015.1 Candidatus Fermentibacteraceae bacterium | reverse complement strand
AACGCACTTAATTCGTGTTTGCTTATGCGATAATTAGCCAGGTTCATAATCTCCTCCAGAATCATTATTGCATCCCGCGACTGGATCGATGCATGCGATCGGAACAGAGTTGTTTAATGCGCGATATGTAAGCATAATCATTCCTATACGTGGGATTTGCTTACCCGACTCGCCTTCCGCACTTTCAGAATGCCGGAGCAGCTCCACAGATGGTGTCCTCTGCATAGGATACTTTCATCCCTGTTTCTGCGATGGAAATCCCGTCCAGTGCATTGAAGACAATATAATACCAACCAGCAGAATCTGCCTGCTTCATGGGAATGCGAAATAGCTCCATCCGACTCGCAACCTCATTCACAGACTCATCACTTATTCGTGCTTGTGAACAGGCGCCTGATTCAGCGTTTCGTTTCAGAGCAGGAGGTCGGAAGGTGTTTTAAACTGGAGTGACGGGATACGCTGAATCCCCTGCGATCCCGACTCTTCCCCCGACTATCAGCCATCGTGATACTCGATAACTTGCCTGCTGAGCCGGGTTCAATAAGGCGCAAACACGAGATTCTCTGGTAGTACTGGGCTACTGAGAAGTATCGGCGTTAGTCCGGCAGGACCGGTTCACCAAGTTCCGGTATCGTATCAAGCTCACCGCTGACCGAAACATCCATGGAATTCACCCAACCCGAAAGCACATCAGGTGTAGGACTTTCAGAAGTACTGATGTGATACCATCCATCCATCCGTGAAAGGATGCAGGCGGCCGAATCTCCAGGCAGTGAATCTGCTATGAACGATGACGTGTCAGGCTCTACATAAATGGGAGTCGTGGTGAAGGTCATAGCGTAGGTGATGCCAGCAGCAGGCCCCCAGACGGTCTCAATCCTATCATGGTCACCAGTCAGGGTGAAGGAACCTCCGGGAGCTATCCAGCGGTATCTGAAACTCCCTGAGTTCCCCGCCTGTGCAACACCAGGGTCGAACCCCAGCCAGCCATCCGCGGTAACGCCCGATATCGTTATGCAGCCCCCGGGGGGCAGTATTCCCCACAGGGATGCATCATTGTCCGGTCTTGAATAGACATCCAGGCTGTCCAGAGCGGTCAGCATGCAAGTATCATCTGCCATGGAAGAGTCTGGCAGCTGCTGTGAAGCGGTCGTTACTCCCTGGCCGCAGGCTACAGCAGCAAGGATTGTGAAAGCAATTGAATATCTGTACAAGAAGACCTCCCTGTGAGCGTTCAGGCCGATACAGTCAATATCCCAAGATGCAAAGGGAAGGCTGCAAGGGCAATACCTGCAGGCAGGGAGGTCAGATCTCTCAGAGCAGCCGGGTCCCCGTTGTCGGCTTGGGCACTTTTACAACCAGCACCCTGAGGATGCCATCGCTCTCATTGTACCAGCAATGAGGGATGTCCTTGGGACTGTCGATGACAGTGTCCTTCGAGACTGACTGCTTCTCGTCACCGACCTCGACCACACCAGTACCCTCGAGCACGTAGAAGAACACGTCAACAGGTGTGATATGCTTTATCAGCTGCTCACCAGGCTGAAGCGTAATAACGCTGGAAAGGGCGTACTGACTCTCATAAGCCCTTCTCACATCGATACCA
>JAOZQW010000211.1 GCA_029932015.1 Candidatus Fermentibacteraceae bacterium | reverse complement strand
GGACCTGGACGATTATGACTGCGAGGGACTGACCATCGGCAGGTATGAGATCACTGTCCGCATCCCTGTCTCACGCAGTGTGCTGACCCGTCTTGCTGCAGGGAACAGGGGAGATGTTCATCTGGCTGATGAAGGGGAATCCCAGCAGGGGACTATCTCGGAGGAGAACTTCATCAATTTCAGTTCGTTCATGGCGGTATATTCTGAATAGCTGACTCGCTTTTACTCTCTGACCAGACGGAATCCGAGGTAGTAGTATCGCAGTTCGGGATTACATTCATCCCTTGCGGCGGATCGGCAGCGTCTGGCCGGGCTCCCGCAGCTTCCTCCACGACTGACCCTGGATGGACCACCTTCGAGCCATGCTGCACCGTCCGAAGGCGCACCGATGTAGTCATCATTGAATTTGTCTTCGCACCACTCCCAGACATTACCGCTCATATCGAAGAGCCCCCATGCATTCGGAGCCAGTTGCCCGCAGGCTTTTGTTGTAGTGCCGGAATTACCTGAATACCATCCTATGGCATCGAGATCGTCATCCTCATCTCCGGAGTAGAACCTTGTGCTAGTTCCAGCCCTGCAGGCGTATTCCCACTCAGCCTCAGTTGGAAGACGGTAAGTGAAATACCTGTCGAGCTGGTTAAGTCGAAAGATGAAGAAGCGGCAATCCTCCCAGGAGACCGTCTCAACCGGGAAGTCCGGGTTCTGGAAGCCTGATGGATTGTCACCCATCACAGTCACCCACATATCCTGGGTCACTTCTGATGTCAGCATCTCGAAGGAGTATTGTATCGTTACCTCATGGAGAGGTCCTTCATTGGAGTACCTGCCCTCTTCATCCTCAGGACTCCCCATCATGAACGAACCCGCAGGGATGGTAACGAACTCCATATTCGATGGAAGACCCTCTGCGGAGTAAGGCTGACCGCAGGCTGAGAGGAGTGCAAATGCGAGTATGCATGGGGTGAGAATTGCTCCAGACCGCATCGTCAAAGTATCTGTATGACTCGATAACTGGAGCCGTCTGGAATACTCATTGCAGAAGAACTACCTTACCTGCCTGATGGTCATTTCCGGCAGCCATCGAGCAGTAGTAGATCCCGGCAGATAAGAGCTTACCGGTGATGTCGGTCCCATCCCAGACGATCATATGAGTGCCTTGAGACATAGCGCAGTCCAGCAGATTGCTGACCAGACGGCCGGAGCTGTCATGTATGGCGAGCGAGACATAGGCTGCCTGAGGCAGATGGAAGCTTATTTGTGTAGAGCCTCCGAAGGGATTTGGCGAGATACGCTCAAGTGTGAATGCCGACGGTGGAGTTGGAGGGGTTCCTTCAGTTATCCCGGTCGTTGATCCTGATGGCTGGTCATTGGTGACGCAGTGAATGCCCCCGCCCCAGTACCAGAGTTCGAGAGCTTCAGAAATGATCACCACCCGATCGGGGAAAAAACTCTCGATGGCGGTCTTTGCGGCATCGTCCCATTCCGGTACGCCGAATCCAGGCACAACCACTACTCCGTTGGCAACCAGCCAGTTCACGTAAATTGCCGGCATCTCAGCCCCGCTGTACATCACATATCCCGGCATATCAATGCGAAGAACTTCGAAATCCGCGTTCTCGATGATCGATGCGGCTTCGTCGTAGAGCCATGCATCTTCATCAACCTGATCGAGGTAATAGGGGACAACGACCGTACCCTCATCTATGAACCGTGCGATGCCGTCGACATGCCCTCCGGTTACATCGCCGGTTGGTGCACTGGGCAGCCATACGATCTGGCTGACTCCGAAGGCTTGCTGAAACAGTGCTTCCATGGTGTCCTGACTCGTCCCTGGATTGCGAAGAGTCTGACAGGCCCACGACGTGATCAGGGCACCGGCTCCGTTGAACTCGAGATTTCCCCTTTCGGTGATCAGGTCAAAGCCCTCGCAGGGAACCCCCTCGATTGCGGCGATCAGGGGTGGAACGGCATCGTCATCCCCCCAGTATGGAACCAGTCCACTCCAGCCGTTGAATCCCCAGTCCTCGATGGCAAGTTCACCGTCAGCAACTACCCAGACAGGTCCGTTGTCACGCATCCATGCCCAGTCGTACGGCAGGATATGCCAAGTGATGTTGGTGAGGGGGACCCCCTGAGCTGTAAGGAAGGTCTTCGCCTGGTTTTCAGCGTGAGCGCTATGTACGACAATGTTGATAGGTTCGTACTCCTGAAGGGCATCGATGATCGAACTGAAATCCTCCCTGTACGAAGCCTCTATGCCCTTCGGCCACTGCATCCAGGTGGCCGAATGCGGTTCCCACTCCGCAGGGACCCTGTCGACAGTACCCAATGGCTGTCCGTGAACTGATGGAGCAAGAGTCAGTACCGAGATCAGAATAGCGAGATGAGCACCTGTCAGTTCACCGATCATGCTCCCACCTTTTCGATTCAGAGGATTCTCTCAGTACTGTTTTCCAGAATCAGAGGTCACACTCCAGAATACACAGGTAGAATACTGGATTCATTCAATCCTGACACAGTCCCAAGCATCCGGAAGCGCGATCGTCTGTCTGAATGAAATGGTGGGAGCCAATAGCTGCTATCGTAGGTGGATATCTTCTGATTCTCTGTACGAGTCCAGGCCTAGTTTCTCCTGCAGAACTTTCTGAGGAAGAACCTTCTTCCGCCATGTTCCGTCTCGATCAGCTCTCCTCGAGCGATCAGAGCGTCAACAACCGTCCATTCGGCATTTGCCTTCTTCAGGAGATTCTCAACGGCATCCTCTCGCATCGGATGGACCGCAGTAATGCTTAACAGGTCCTCCTCGGCATTCCCTGTGAATGCAAATGCATTCCCCTCGTAACCGACTAGCAACTCCACCCGGATGCGCTTCCTGCTGAGCTGCAGGAAGGCTCTATTCACAACCTCCTCCGAAGGGGGCTGTCCCCGCTTCTCTGCCGGAGGTCTTATCGGTACGGCAAGGTAGGAAATACTCGGCTGTAGGCGCGCAAGGAATTCACCAACCATTTCTACGCCGTCAACGGAGTCGTTGATATCTCTGACGAGCATCGTCTCCGTCACCAGTGTTCCATTGAAGGCATGGGCAAACTCAAGTATACCATCGAGGATCTGCTTAAGCTGCAGTGTCGTGTGCGGACGATTAATCCTGCACCATGGTTTCTCTATTACTGAGTCCACTTTGACAGAAACCCAATCCGCTTTCATAAGATCTGCTCTGACATCCTCGCGCCAGAGCAGAGAACCATTTGTGATCACCGCAATCCTGACATCCAATGAACGCAACAGATCGATCTCCCGACCGAGGTTGATGTCCAGTGTGGGTTCACCATCAGATACGAAAGTGAGATAGTCGATCGGCTCGTGTTTCCTACTGGCTCTCTCGGCTCTGTCACTCACATCTCTGAGCAGTTCCTCAGGTTTGCAGAAGAATTTCCGCTTGACCTCCTTGTGGATGGTTGGCCCCACCTGGCAGTACACGCAGGAATAGGTACACGCCTTATGCGGAATGTTGTTGACACCCAGGCTGTGACCAAGGCGCCGGGAAGGGACCGGTCCGAAGGTGCTCATAGACACTACTCCCAACCATCAGATCAACCGGTTACATCTGTCTCCTCTGCGATCGGCTCAGGGTCAGGCTCTTCTTCAATCCGAAGGAATTTGCCCGTTGCGGTCGCCATGGTCTGACCATTCTGCGAAATCTCTGCCTGGAGAAGGTGAAGCCTGGCGGTGGAGCGGGTGATCCATGCCCGGACGGTGGCCGACTGACCGCATGCCACGGGATGCAGGAATTTGACGTTCAGCTCAGCAGTCAGGGCATGAATGCCGTGCGCGAACATGCAGTTCGTCATTGCCCCGTCGAGAAGGGTGGATGATATCCCTCCATGGAGTACGTTGTGATATCCCTCGAAGGTCTGATCACAGTCGAAGACAGCTTCGACACTGCCGTCTGGAAGGTTCCTGAAAGTCAATCCAAGTCCATGTTCGTTCGAGGAACTGCAAACGATGCAGTTCGCATGAGCAGGTGTATGAACCCTCATATTCAGACTTCCAATCGATCAGTTGATTCCCATCGCTTCAATACTGACAGATACATTCTGCCCTGATATACGATACTTTGGATCGAGGAGCATTCCCCTGAAAGATACCATTATCATCAAATACTCACTTCTTCCTGATAAGGGAATATGTCTTATCCCAGATAGCTTCGATCGCAGTGGAGGCTGGGGAGAAGGAATCGAACGCGTTTACGGGAAGTCCCATGGACATCGAATGCGTAACGGCTGGATCAAAAGGGATCCTTCCAAGCAGAGGTATCCCATCCTCTCTGCAGAATTCCTCTATCTCTCTGCTTTTCTCCGCATTGATGTCGCTTCTGTTGATGCAGACCGCAGGTGCTATTCCGAAGTGTCTGACAGTTCCCAGGATCCGTGAAAGGTCATGGATCGCTGATACTCCGGGTTCAGTCGATATGATCGCGAGATCGGCACCTGCGCACGCTGCTATCACCGGACAGCCGATCCCCGGTGGGCCATCCACGAGCAGTATCGCATCCCTGATGCCATCCGCCTCTCTGACTGCTGCATTCTTGACGGTAGTAACGAGCTTGCCTGAATTTTCCTCTCCCGCCTTCATCTCTGCATGGTAAAGCGTGCCATAGTCAGATTCCGAGACAAACCAG
>JAOZQW010000508.1:1086-1316 GCA_029932015.1 Candidatus Fermentibacteraceae bacterium | reverse complement strand
CGAGGGGCTGTGCCCCAGGGAGGATCTGATGGTGGTCACCGGCGGTGAGCACCGGCAGACAGTTCTTGACCAGCTCCCCTGGTTGCGCGAGGAGAATCTTCTGCTCGAGCCAATGGGACGGAACACGGCCCCTTGCATAGCCTGGGCAGCCGCCGTTCTCCATTCGCGCGGTAGAGGCGATTCACTGATGGTGGTAGTACCGTCGGACCATGTTGTCGACTCTCCGCAAG
>JAOZQW010000508.1:0-1076 GCA_029932015.1 Candidatus Fermentibacteraceae bacterium | reverse complement strand
TAGCGGCAGCGGAAATATAAATCGCGGTTACACGGATTCCGGCAGACAATTCGGAATGCTGCCTTTCCCGCTGAAGCAGGGCATCTTGTCACAATAGGCGTGCTGCCCGAAGGGCCATCAACGGCCTATGGCTACCTTCAGAAGGGGGAATCCCTCTCTGGGGGAGGCAACAGAGTATCCTCCTTCAGGGAGAAGCCTGATCATGCTACTGCCATCCGTTTTCTCGAAGAGGGGGACTACCTCTGGAATGCAGGGATGTTCGTATGGCGTGTGGACAGGATACTCCAAGAGATTCGGTTGCTGCTTCCGGACCTCTATGACCGGCTGGACACTCTCAGCCGCGAAGTCGAGCCTTCAAGCGAGGACTACCTGAGCCTTCCATCCATCTCCATAGACAACGGGATAATGGAGCGTTCGGAGGATGTGGCCATGGTTCCTGCGGGATTCGGGTGGAACGACATCGGGGACTGGCCCTCGGCCAGGAAATGCGGCATCGGCTCTGACAGGGTACTTCCTCTGGACAGCGATGATTACACAGTCTGGAATCCGGGCAGGCTGACGGTGCTGCTCGGGGTCTCGGGAGTATCAATCGTTCAAACTGACGCCGTAACGCTTGTCATGGATGACAGGTATTCGCAGAAACTCAGGGAGATAGTCGCCAGACTGGAAGAGGAAGAGCCAGACCTGGTCTAAACGCCCCATTCTTCCGTGACCGTTCTCGGTCCGTAAGCCTGGATCCTGACCTGTGAGCCGACCGGCAGCCAGGAATATGACCACCTGGCAGTAGTGAAGCCCATCCTCACGCATCCGTGGGACCGTCTTGTGCCGAGATTGTTGGTGCCGGATCTGAAGGTCTGATGAAGACCTATCTGACCGGACTCGGTTATGCAGAGCCAGTATGGCATCCGAACATCATAAGTGCTGGAGACAGGTGACCTTCTCCTGTAGAGGACCTCAAACTCACCAGTAGGTGTGTCGTAACCGGCCCTGCCTGTGGAGACCAGGGCCATGTTGGCTTCCCGGCCGTTCTCAAGAAAGACGATGGTCTGTCTGTCGATGAGGACCACTGCCTCTCA
>JAOZQW010000210.1 GCA_029932015.1 Candidatus Fermentibacteraceae bacterium | reverse complement strand
ATCCATCGATTGGGAGGGCTCCATCTGGGATTTTGCAGGGGTCTGTAGAACACTCGAACTCGAACTCGGCTCCACTGTCGAGAAGCATGGTCGTGCAAGAGTTATCGATATTGACATCCTCTGTGCGGAGGAGACGGTCATCGAGACTTCCCAGCTTATCGTTCCGCATCCAAGAATGCACCTGAGACGGTTTGTGCTTCAGCCTCTCTCTGAGGTTTGGAGAGGTCAGATACCGGGTTTGGACCGCACTCCGAAGGAACTTCTGCATTCGTGTACAGATCAGTCTTTGATCATCCGCTTCACGACCTTTGCCGAGGATGCCTTTTCCGGAGGTGAATTCTGATGCCCGATCTTCGGTATGTCGTGATCGAGGGACCTATCGGGGTTGGCAAGACGACTCTCTCCAGGCAGCTGGCAGAGCATTGGTCCGCGAACCTCCTGCTTGAGGAGGTTGAGGAGAACCCATTCCTCTCCAGGTTCTATAAGGACAGAGCAGCCTGGGCTTTCCAGACCCAGATATTCTTCATGCTCGGCAGGTACCGGCAGCAGATGCAGCTCTCCCAGCTGGACCTCTTCAGTGAGAGGATTGTTGCAGACTACATGTTCGCCAAGGACAGGATATTCGCCTCTGTCAATCTCTCTGATGATGAATTCATCCTCTACAGCAGGCTGAGCGGCATCCTCGGTGAGGATATACCTCAGCCCGACCTTGTGATATATCTTCAGGCATCCTCTGATGCTCTGCAGCGGAGGATATCCGGGCGAGGAAGGCATTTCGAGAACGATATAAGCCGCTCGTACCTTTCGAAACTGACGGATGCCTACAACGACTACTTCTTCAGGGCAAGAATGCATCCGACTCTGGTGGTCAATACGGACCACGCCGATTTCAGGCGCAGGGGGCGGGATTTTATGGGGTTGCTGGAGGCTGTTGAGAACCATACCGGCGGAGTCCAGACATATGTACCGAGATTCGGGGTGAAAGGGTGAGCGGTGTCGTCGTCCTGAAGACCGCGGAAGCGGTCGAGAGAACGGTTGCATCCTGGCGCTCAAGGGGGCATTCGATCTCACTTGTGCCAACCATGGGGGCTCTCCATGAAGGACATCTAAGTCTTGTCTCGATCGCCAGGAAGAGGTCGAAGCGGGTAATTGTCTCTATTTTCGTTAATCCTGCGCAGTTCGGTCCGGATGAGGACTTCTCCGAGTATCCCAGGACTTTCGAGGAGGACAGGGAGAAACTGTCCAGGGCCGGAGCCCATGCGATATTCCTCCCGGATGAGCATATGATCTACCCGATGGGTTTCTCCACCAGCGTTCTCGTCTCGGGTCTCACTGAATCCCTCTGCGGCAGGTTCAGACCAGGTCATTTCAACGGAGTTACTACCGTGTGTGCAGTCCTTTTCGGAATTGTCAGACCTGATATCGCTGTCTTCGGAAGGAAGGACGCTCAGCAGCTGACAGTCATTCGGAGGATGGTTAGAGACCTCCATATGCGAGTTCAGGTGGTCTCCGGCCCTGTTGTCAGGGAGCCGGACGGTCTGGCGATGAGCTCCCGAAACAGGTATCTTCGAACGGAGGAGCGCAGGCAGTCAACCGCCCTCTACAGAGGTCTTTGCAAAGCTGCAGAGCTTGTCTCTGACGGGGAGCGGAACGCTGATCGGATCGTTGGCAGAGCCATGGAGATAATAGATTCATCACCACTCGTGATGGTGCAGTACATTGAACTTGTAGATCCCTTCAGCCTCAAGCCTCTCTTGAGGATGAAGAGGAAGGGACTGCTAGCCGTCGCCGCCAGTGTCGGAGAGACCAGACTTATAGACAACATCATGCTGGGGCCGGAAGGCGCCATAGAGGAGGAATGACCCTTGTATAGGTGCTTTCTCGCTGCGAAGCTGCACAGGATGGTCGTAACCGGTGCCGACCTCGATTATGTCGGCTCGATCACCATAGACAGAAACATACTTGACATCTCCGGCATCAGCCCAGGGGAGAAGGTTCTTGTGGCGGACCTCGCCAGCGGCTCCAGATTCGAGACGTATGTGCTCGAAGGGGAGCGCGGAAGCGGGACCATATGTGTGAACGGAGCTGCCGCAAGGCTTGTCTCGCAGGGAGACAGGGTCATCGTTCTTCAGTTCGTATGGGTCGAGACCGGCGAGGAGCCACCTGTCCCCAGGATTGTAATGGCTGACGACCGGAACCTGGAACCCCACCTCCTTTCAACATGAGCACATGCGTCATCCTTGCCGCCGGTCAGGGCAAGAGGATGAGATCCCCTCTTCCCAAGGTTGCGCATTCAGTTCTCGGTGTGCCAATGGTCATAAGAGTGGTGAGAGAGGCTCTTGCAGCCGGACTCTCTGATCCCGTCGTCGTGGTAGGCTTCGGCAGAGAGCGCGTCATTCCACTGCTCGAGGAGGAGGGTGTGCGCTGGGCGGTTCAGGAGGAGCAGCTTGGCACTGCACATGCCGTATCCTGCGGTCTTGGATTGGACCTTGAGGACGGAGTGGTTGTCCTTCTCGGAGATGTTCCCCTTCTGCGAAGTTCGACTATCGCACGTCTTGAGAAGGCCAGGATGGAGAGCAAAGCAGGTATTGCAGTGCTTTCCACCGAACCTCCCGACCCCACCGGCTATGGCAGGATGATCCTGCAGGGTGAGGAACTCGAGGCCATAGTAGAGAACCGGGACGCCACTCCCGAACAGCTTCTCATCAGAGAGATAAACACAGGACTCATGTCCTTCGAAGGCAGCCTGCTTGCCAGGCTTCTGGAGGGTGTGAGACCGGACAACGACCAGGGCGAGTATTACCTGACGGACACCATTGCGCTCGCAAGGGCCGAAGGCATCTCATGTGTTGCTGTTCATGCGGATGACTGGAAGGAAGTCGCAGGGATAAACGACAGGATACAGCTCTCCGCAGCGAACCTTCATCTCAGGAACAGGGTCTGCAATTCACTCCTTGCTGAAGGAGTTGATATCCCTGATCCTTCATCTGTCTGGCTCGAGGATTCAGTCCGTTTCGGCAGGAGAGTCATTATCGGCCGGTGCTGCCGCGTATCAGGCAGCTCCTCTATCGGTGACGGCTGCGTACTCGGAGATGGATGCATCGTATCGGACACTTACGTCCCTGCAGGTACGATCCTGCCCCCATACACGGTTATGGTCGGGGATGCTCAGGAATGAATCATCTGTGGGCTCCCTGGAGGCACTCCTACATCACTGCCGAGGAGAATCCGGATGAATGCGTCCTCTGCACCATCGGCAGAGAATCAGACAGGGACGCTGACAACTTCGTGCTTTACAGGGAGAACGGATTCTATGTTGTTCTCAACAGATATCCCTACATCAACGGTCACCTGATGATCGTTCCTGAGAAGCATGTTCCTGATCTGAGGGCTCTCGGATCTGACGGTCAGATGGCGATGATGAGCCTGATAGCCATGTGTGAGACCGCTCTGGCGGAGGGCTTGGGCTGCATGGGTATGAACGGAGGCTGGAATGTGGGAAACTGCGCCGGCGCCGGGATCCCGGGGCACATCCATATGCACTTGCTCCCCCGATGGTCGGGTGATGTGAATTTCATGACCACGGTAGGCGGGACAAGAGTGATGTCCGCTTCCCTGGAGGACAGCTACAGGAGTCTTCTTCCATACTTTCGCGGTGAGGAGGATGACTGATGGCCGATCCCGGAAGGGGCTTCCCCTGGAGATGGGTGATCGCCTCGCTCGCTCTGGCGATAATCGCTCTGACCCTTTTCGTGCCTCCCCCGGGTCCCACCCGGGAGGAGCCTGATAGAAGTGATACCGCTGGAGTGCCGGACACATCCTCAGCCGGGATGCCGGAGCATGTACCTGCAGTCCTGCCTGATACGGTCAGCATACTGGTTCTGAACGGCACTGAGATGGCAAATCTGGCCAGCAGGACACAGATGGAGCTGATTGCACCGGTTGAGGGGGATACGGTAATCATCATCGCCCCATGGGACCCCTCCAACACTGAGACCAAGCCATATTTGGAGACTGTGATAATATCCCATCTGGCAGACCTCTCCGGAGCGCGAGTTGTCGCCGGGAGGATGGGACTGACTGACGAAAGTATTGTCTGGGAGGTTTCCGCTTCCGGGAACACCTCAGGACCGGACGTCACGGTATGTCTTGGAGGCGACCTGGCGACCCCGGATGACAATTAAATTCTACAGATTGAGAATACGGAGGTTCTGATTGAGCGAACGTATCCTTGAAGCACTCGCCGAAGCCATCCATGAACGACATGGATTCAGGGTGGTCGCCCTGGATATGAGCGCTGTACCGCTCACGATGGAGGCCTTTCTGATCGCCTCGGCAGAGAATCGCATTCAGGCAAAGGCGATAGCCGACCATGTCGAGCGTACCGCCAGGGGACTCGGCTTCCGCAGGCATCATCTTGAGGGATATGAGGACGGCAGCTGGATACTGCTGGACTTCATCGATCTCGTCGTACACATATTCCTTCCATCGACCAGAGAGTACTACGATCTGGAGATGCTATGGAGCGATGTTCCCAGGATCGAATACGATGACGGGGAGGTCCCGCCCGATGAGCGGTCCTACGGTACTCCGGAATGAGATCGCCGGGCGGGTAGCCCGGGCATTCACAGAGGCTTACGGTCAGAGGCTCCCTGAGGGATTCCGTCCTTCCCTCGCGCGGTGTGACAATC
>JAOZQW010000012.1:13419-17016 GCA_029932015.1 Candidatus Fermentibacteraceae bacterium | reverse complement strand
ATGAGAAAGCATCGGCATATTGCTACACAGGTCCGCGGAATGATCGTTGACAGACTCAGCGAGTTCTCCAGGTCCACGGAACTCCTGAGGGTGGCATGGCGCAGCTATCTGGACAGGCACGATTTCCGCGGCGCCATTGAGATACTCGCGATGGCTGACAAGATAAACGAGACCAGGCTCATCGACCTGATCGAAGACCGGATGAAGAGTTCTCTGCGCTTCGATGGCAGTATCCATCCTGATGCCGATCAGTCGATACTCGTCTCATGGAGTCTTTGCCTGTTCCGCAAGGATAGACCTGATGAGGCTATAGATTTTCTCTGGAAGGTCTGTCGTGGAGTTGAGTTCCCGCATAGAGATATCTCTTTGTTGGCCTTCTGGATAGGTGATCGCAGCGAAGGACTTGATATCCAGCAGTGGATCGCTCTGATGGGTATTGCCGCCACATCGAATCAGATGGACAGAGCCCTTCAGTACGCTGCCCTGCTCCTGAACGGGGAGCTCTCCCAGGACAGCGCTGTTGACGCCGCGACTGTTATCGAGAAGTGGATGGTTCCCGTAGACCGCTCCGGAAGATCGGCTTCTATCCTGGCCAAGATGCACACTGCTGCCGGGAAAACGGAAGCCGCTTCGCGGGTTCTCGAAGACATCTACTCCAATGCTCTTGACAGGGAAAAACTGGCCGATGCAATTGAGGATCTGGTCTCACATCCCGAAAGCGGAGCATCACCACTTCTGCTCGCTGCCAGGCTTTCTCTGGAAAAGGGTGACCTCGAAGGTGCCAGGAACTCGATCGACAGGGCTTTCGAACGGGGCAATGCAGATGGGGCAAGCCTCATGGAGGTCTCCAGAAGTCTTATCGCCGAGACTGGCGAGACTTCCGGTGATATCGCTGTCCGCCTTGCTTCATATCTTGTTGACAACGGTGATATTACAGATGCGGTAACTTCCCTCTATCCGATGGTAGATGCGGATCCGACATGGGTATTCAGTCAGGTTCAGAAACTGATATCAAGAGACAGGTCAAGTGCAATGGTCCTCTCCCTTCTCTCCGCAGTCCTTCTCGAAACGGGGAAGGATGAGCAGGCAAGGGCTGCTCTGGAACACCTTGCGAGCCGTAAGGACCGCAAGTCCTTCAGAGAGGCCGCTGAGGTTCTTGATGTCCTGGAGGGGCAGGTAAACGCCTTCCCCGACCTCCGGGAAGCCCGGGCACTGTTCAGGTTCCATTCCGACAGGAGGGATGACGCCGCCTCCGACTGGTTCAAGCTCCTTCTGAGCGGCGTGAATCCCTCGAAGGAGGGGAGGGACCTTCTCACCGGTGCAGGGATCCGCATTGGCACTGTAGCAGACCTCACCGAAGCCGACTTTACTCCTGCTACACCATTCCAGGCTTTTGTTGCGGCTCTTATATGTCTGAGAGAGCACGAACCCGAGACTGCGGACGCATATCTTCTAATGGCTCTGGACGAACAGGATCTCCATCAGCGAATAGCCGACAGGCTCGCCGAGCTCCCCGCGGATATTCTCACAAGACTGGACCTTCAGAAACTCCTTCCCGTTGCCGCTGTCGGCGCTCCTTCAACGGTAGCCCGCATACTCGAGGAGATCAGGGGAACAGAAGACTGGAAGCTCTCACTTACGACGGAACTGGACTGGGGAGACCCCCGGGAAGAGGCCCTGTTCAGATTGAGATACCTTCTTACGCAGGGAAGGGTATTTCTCGCCGGTTCCTCGTTCAGGGAGGGGTCGACGGATGATCCTTCAATACAGGCTGTTGCGAATGCCTGCAGACTGGTGGCCGAAGGGCAGAACGAAGAGGCGCTTGATCTGCTTGAGAAGCCGGTATCGAGAGGCTGGACATCCGCATTGGCCCGTCATGTTCTTGAAGCTCTTCTAACCTACCTGCCAGAGGAACAGCTTCGACTGAGGCTTCTTATTGCTGTTTCCTACGAGACAGAGAAGAGTTTCAGACAGGTAGCCGAAGTGCTCAGACCTGTCATGATCGAAGATGGCGCAGTGAAAATGCTTGAAGAGATGCATGACAGGCATCCAGGTGAGACCGCGATAGCAAGAATACTGGTGGATTTGTATCATTCCCTGAGTGATTTCGAGAGTTTTCAGCGTCATTCCACGGTTCTTCTCGATCTTGCTCCAGCCCTGGCTGAGGATGTAGTCAGGATGGCAGCCGACCTCGGGGAATCACAGTCACCGGGCGCGGCTCTGATCTTTGCCGCCAGGGTGGCGAGAAAGCACTCCATCGATATGGATCTGGACGATATCGTCACAAGAGCTGTACTGCTGGAGCCCGAGCTTGTTGCCAGTGGTTTGGGTGGTGAGTTCGGACTTCTTGGTCCATCAGCCGAGGCAGTATGCTCTCTGGCTTCCGGACAGGCTTTGATGTTTGCCAGGCTGACCAGGGAGCATCCTGAACTCAAACTGCAGCTCACTCCATCTCTCATTTCGATAGGACTTGATAATTGGGATCCCTCTGAAGATGCAGAGGCTCTGATGGCGCTTGCCGAGCATTCCCTCAGTGCGAAATTTTACGAAGAGGCCGGCATGATACTTGCCGGACTCTCGTCCCGAGGGGCAGGACCATGGAATGACATGGCCTCCGAGAGGCTGCTTCAGGAAGTGGAGGCAGGCAATCTGGAGGCATCTCTATTCTGGAGTTCCGCATTGAACCCGAAATTGATACAGGATGCTCTGGAGCGGCTCCTTCCTGATGGTTACGGAGCACTCTCGCCTTCTGAGACAGCAGCTGTAGCCTCCGCGCTGCTCAACTCAGGTCAGGACCTGAGAAGTCTTCTTCAGCTTTCGAAGGATGCAAGCCTCTTCCCGCCTGAGAATGAGAAACTGGCTGCAGAGCTGGCCTCTGCCTGCCTGCTGGTCATGCCTGACGGAACAGAGGAGGAACCCCTTGACGGCGATGAAACCAACAGACTCCTCATGATACTTTTCAGAGGGGGGAAGACTGCCCGTGCTGCTACCCTGGTCAGGGAGCTGGGCACCGATTCGATGCTGGCGTTGCTTCGTGAGGAACTTGCCGGGATCAGGGCCGCATCAACCGCCACTGGTCTGAAGGGAGCGAAGAATCTCTTCCACGCAGGCGATTGGGAGGGTGCTCTCAGGGATTTGAGTGAACTGGAGGAGCTGCCTCCTGAAGCAATGGATCTCAAGGCGAGAACACAATGGAACCTTGGACACCGTGCTCAGGCCATCAGAACCTGGGTAGGTGAATACATGGATACAGCAGCCGAGAGACCGCTGAGAAGGCTGCTATGGTCGCTTGAACAGGCGGGTTCTGTCCAGGAGCGGACAGCCCTGCGGCGCCTGATCCTGAATAAATACCCCGGTATTTCCGCTTCGCTTGCGAATATCCGAATCGACATTGGCGCTCTCGAAACAATATCAGGGCTTCACGCAGGTTCGAACTCGAAGAAGGTAAATAATGGCTGAAAGGTCCGACGGTGACGGAACGCTTTCCACGGAGCAGCTGCTTACAGGGATAGGCAAGCTCATCTATGCGCTCAATGAGTCTGTGCAGGCTGTTGATTCCAGACTGGAGAAGATGGAAACCGGCATTTCGACAGTTCT
>JAOZQW010000012.1:5467-13409 GCA_029932015.1 Candidatus Fermentibacteraceae bacterium | reverse complement strand
CGAGCGTTGTCTCCCTTCTCGAAGAGACGAACGGTCACCTTGCCGGTCTCGCAGAATCAGCGACAGGTACTGCGGTCTCCACGGAAGGTGCTGCCCAGCTCCCCACTCTTGATCTGACTCCGATAGTCGATGGGCTCCGGACATCGATCGAGGAACTCAAAGCTTCTGTTGAGACCGGACCTGGAGTTCTGATCAGCATCGATTCCGGCATTACCGAATTGAAAGAGAAGATCGAGACATGCCTGACCGTGCCCCCGTCTGCAGAAAGCACGATGCCTGTTCCCGAACTTGATCTTACTCCCGTGGTAGATGGATTCAGAGCATCGGTTGATGAACTCAGATCTGTCGTTGAGGCAGGTCCCTCCGCACTCGCGGGTATTGACTCAGGTATAACGGAACTGAAGGAAAGACTGGATACAGGTTTCACCTCTCTGGCCGCCGAGATGACTGGCGCGAGCGGACTTGTGGAAGTGTCCGGGGTCATTGAGTCACTCTCAGGGAAGCTCGATGAGCTGCTCTCAGCGAGCGCTGAGATCGGGAGTGCTCTGAGTGCTGCAGGTGAATCTCTCCTGAACGGACTTGGAGAGAACTCCTCTTCCATCGTGACCGTTGTCGAAGCTGTTCGTGACAAGATCGCCGGTCTCGACGGCGTCATGATCAATCTGAGTGAATCAATGAAGTCACTCGGTTCTGATTCCGACGATGCGTTGAATGCAGCGATCCTCTCCTCGGAACTGGAGAAGATCACATCGGCAATGGATGGATCGGCTGGACGACTGGAAGCAGCACTTGCCGAGGCGCTGGAGCGTTCAGACGGCAATCTTGCAGGGATGCTTGAGGACAAACTCCGTCCGCTCGTCGATGTGGTGACCGAAATTGGAACAGGCCTCGACTCAGCTGGACACAGCCTCGAAGAGAGGTTGATTGAGATGAATGCATCCACCGTTGAGAAGGTCGGTGAGATATCACAGACACTGGCAGAAAGTGCCGGTGAACAGAAGGAGAGCCTCGAACGAATGTCGGAGCTTCTCACTCTTCACTCCGTTGAGCTGCAGGATTCCAATCTGCGGGATCTCAACCGGCGGGCAGTGGTCTTCTTCAACAATGGGGAGTACGACCTGGCGGTGGGAGTACTCGAAGAGGCTCTCGAACTCGCTCCGGATAGTCCTGAGCTCAACGCCAACATGGCTCATGTATATGCTGCTCTTGGTGAACTGGATAAGTCAGAGGAGAGTTTCAGGAAGGCTCTCGCATCGGATCCTGAGATGGAACCTGCCATATCCGGTCTCGGCACCCTCCTCATACACGCGGGAAGACCCGACGAGACTATCGAGTTCCTCTCCCGATTCCTTCAGGAGAACACGGTTCCATCCGTCGGCGTTATGCTGGCGATGAGCAGGGCATATGCAGCCACAGACCGACACTCTGATGCTGTTTCACTTCTCGAAAAAGCTGCGGAAACGGCTCCGGGCAATCCTGAGATAGAGCAGGAGCTTGCCAGGTACAGGGAGGATCCGCAGGACTGATGAGGCTCTTTATCGCCGCAATGCTTGCGGTCCTGGCCGCATGCACGGCGCTGCAGCCGGATGGCGGTTCTTCAGACGATCTCACCCGTGAGGAGCGAAGCCTTCTCGCATCTGCAGAAGGTGACTCTCTTCTGGACGAAGGGCTGTGCAGGCAGGCAGCAGAGAGATACGTTTATGCGGCCCTGCTTCTTGAGCCGGGGACGCCCCAGAGGGGAGTGCTTGCCTTGAGGGCAGCCTCCGTCACTGACACACTGAACGTGACCTGCGCGAATGTGCTTCTGGAGTATCCTGAACCTCTGAATCCCTACAAGGCTCTGTATGTCGGAGGCTATGAGGCATGCCCCGCCATACTTTCCGCTATGGCCAGGCAGCCCATTGTGATGCCGGAATATCTCAGACTACTGATAGCGGACACGCTTCTTTCGCACGGCAGCGGGGGAGAAACTCTGGAGGTTCTGGCTTCGATCCCGGGCGGACTCCCCGCAAGGGCGGAGGACAGGAAGACTGAGCTGCTCTATTCCGCATACCTTCTGGTCGGGGAGACTTCAGCGGCAGACTCCATACTCAGTGCAGTTGAATCCAGTTCGAAAACTGAACTCCTCTCCCTTCTTCTTCACAGGCTCGGTATGCACCTGCTTCCCTTTGACAGGTATGGGGGCAGGGAGGTGCTTGTTTCATCATTCCTGCTCTGGCCGGCTGCTCCGGTCCATGCGGCTGCGTATGCCGCTCTCAGAGATGATCTCCTGGCGGATCGCGATCTGGCTGCCAGGATCGCTGATCCCTTTTATGAGGGAGGACTCTGGAATGAACTGTATGAGCTGGCCTCCAATGCCCACGACCCGCCATCTCATCTCTACTATCTCGCAGCCAGGACCCGTGACAGACTGGGCTTCTACGAGGAGGCTGTCTCGATGCTCGAGGACTATATCGAAAGGTGGCCTGAGTCCGAGGATGCTCCCAATGCAATGATCTACCTTGGAAGGGATATCGGCAGGACCGGTGACTGGGAAAGGGGGATGGAAGTTCTCCTTGATTACGGAGATAGATGGTCAACTCACTATCGGATCAGCAACCTTCCATGGTACATCGGCGATATGCTTGCCGAGAACAGAAGATGGGCGGAATCCCTGCCATGGTTCCGCACTACAGTTCGGGATTTTCCCGGCAATGTGACTGCAGACGACGCGCATTTCTATCTCTGCTTCGGCCTGATGGAGACAGGGAACACTGATGAGGCCATTCTGGAACTCCGCGGATTCGTCTCGCGATGGTCGGGAAGCGTTTATCTGTCGGCCGCGAAGTACTGGCTGGGTCGACTGCTTCTGGAGAGGGGGGAGCAGGAAGGGGCGGAAATACTCCTTTCACTTGTGAATTCATCCCCGGAGAGTCTCCCTGCCACCTTTGCAAGAGAGCTTCTGGGGCAACCGCCATGGCAGCCGGAGTTCACTGAAGAACCGCTTTCCGACTGGATGGCCAGACATGGTCATCACCCGGCGGAGCCGCCGGAGGAGGCGATCCGCGGGCTCTTCCTTATCTCTGCAGGTCTTCGGTCGTACGCTGTCGGTGAATTCCTGCTGGCAGAGGAGATCACGGGAGGTCCCGACCGCCTTGCTCCATTCTATCTCGAGAACAATGTCTGGGAGCGGAGACCGATATCCGGGTACAGGATGTGGGATATCTCCGGCAGGACTGATGACAGACCCCGGGAACTCTGGAGCCTCAGGTACCAGCGCGCCTGGCCGGAACTCGTACTGCCCTTCTGTGAGGAGTACGGACTGGATCCTCTGTTCGCATGGGCTATCATCCGGAACGAAAGCATGTTCCAGCCCGACTGCTACTCCACTGCGGGAGCGAGAGGTCTAATTCAGATGATACCGAGCACATCGCAGTATCTGGCGCTCGACCAGGGCTGGAATGACTACTCACCTGACAGGCTCTACGAGCCGGAGGTCTCTCTCGAGTACGGTATCTGCTACATTGCGGGAGTGGATGAGGGTACCGGGAGGAATCCAGTAATGACCGCGGCTTCCTACAATGGAGGACCCCATAATGCCCTTCACTGGGGTGCTGCGGATATGGAGACAGAGGAGTTCTTCTCGCTCATCACATACAATGAAACAAAGTCGTATTCGCAGAATGTACACCATGCGCTGATAATCTACAGGGCGCTCTACGAGTAACACCCTGTTGCACAGGAGCATACAGTTGATATACCACTCTAATGCAAATATCAGAAAAACCCCCTTGACACGTATGTTTCTCATCCATATTTACTGTCCATGCTTTTCATAACCAGGGGTAATCTCAACAAGCTTCTCGGGTCTCTTTCGGGGGACTATAGAGTTTTCGTTCCCACTCAGAGT
Organism: Candidatus Fermentibacteraceae bacterium; assembly: GCA_029932015.1. GTDB lineage: Bacteria > Fermentibacterota > Fermentibacteria > Fermentibacterales > JCC-6 > JAOZQW01. The sequence goes on along the minus strand of JAOZQW010000012.1, from coordinate 9,520 downwards.
GGAGAGCGTACAGCCTTCAGTCCGCTCTCAGAGAAGACCCTTGAGAAGATGGTCATCGGTGGTGTCAGAGGATTCGAGCCCCTCAAGGCTTTCTACTTCCTCGGGAGAGAGAAAGTTGCCGAGGGATTTGGTCCGGAAACACCACATGCAAATGACATCCCGCCTTGCATTGTTGGTGTGAAGGCCTGCGATCTAAGGGGATTCCATATCCTCGATCATGTATACATGGACGAAGATTACGGTGATCCCACCTACATGAAGGCCAGGAGGGAGGGGCTTATCATCTCCTCCGACTGTACCGAGACTCTCGACACATGCTTCTGTACTGCCGTTGGCGGCAAACCGTGGCCCGAGTCGGACGTCGACATCAACCACTCCCCGGCAGCCGATGGGTTCCTGGTGCTGCAGGGCAGCGAAAAGGGCAAGAACACCATTCAGAAGTACAGGTCGCTCTTTCAGGAGGCAACCGACGAGACGACCCGCTCAGTCAAGCAGGTCAGAAGCACAGTCAAGCGCAAGCTTGAGAAAAGCGCCGCTGAAAACAAGATACCTCCGGTTGAAAAGCTGGCTGGAACAGTCAAGAGAAACTACGAATCGAGTGTGTGGGCAGACGAAACATCAACCTGCGTTGAGTGCGGCGCATGCAACACGATCTGTCCCACCTGTCATTGTTTCCTCCTCTACGACCAGCAGTCAGACGGCAGGCTGGCTCGGTTCCGGATATGGGATTCCTGCCTGATCAAGGATTTCGCCAGGGTTGCCGGAGGAGAGAACCCCCGAGCCAGACTCTGGATGAGATTACGAAACAGGTTTGACAAGAAGTTCGATTTCTTTCCCAATGTCGCGGGTGAAGTCGCCTGCACAGGCTGCGGCAGATGTATCGCGGCCTGCCCCGGAAAGATCGATATTCGCAAGGTACTCGGACGACTGGATTCAGAATGAACAATCCTTACCGGTCAGTTGAAGCTGAAGTACTCAAGGTTATAAGCGAGACACCAAGCATCAAGACTTTCGTCTTCAGCCCCAAAGAGGAACTCACCTTTGGACCAGGCCAGTTCATGGAATTATCCGTTCCCGGTGTTGGCGAGGCTCCTTTTACTCCGTCCTCCGACTCGAGGAACAAAGAGACGATGGAGATCACGATCGTCAAGGTCGGCAAGGTCACCGATGTCATTCATGAGCTCAAACCGGGTGACACGGTCGGTCTCAGAGGTCCGCTGGGCAAGGGGTATCCGCTCGCCAAGTTCATTGGCCAGGAGGTTATTGTCGTTGGTGGTGGTGTGGGACTTGCGCCACTCAGGACTCTGATGTACTCGCTCTTCCATATGCGTGATAAACTGAAGAAGCTTGTCTACAGGGGAGGCTGCAGGAATCCTGAGGAGATCCTTTACCGCGATGAGCTCGAAGGCTGGATGAAGCGTCCAGACCTTGATATGAAGCTGACAGTTGATGTTGGTAATGATGACTGGAAAGGACCTGTCGGAGTTGTCACCACTATCATGGATGACATTCAGGTTGACTTTTCCAGGGCCGTCGGCATTGTCTGCGGTCCTCCGATAATGATGAAGTTCGGTACTTTCAAGCTGCAGGAGCTTGGTGTTCCTGATTCAAACATCTATCTCTCGATGGAGAAGAACATGTCCTGCGGTTTCGGCAAGTGCGGACACTGCAGGCTGGGCGATTTCTACTGCTGCAAGGATGGCCCTGTCTTTACCTACGCTGAGATACGGGACATTCCCGGGATCTGGGAGTAGCAATGGACAACAGGCAAGCAACAAGCCTCGACCAGCTGCACGGTGTTCTGGCCATCGGGGCAGAGGGAGCTTCGGATCTCTATATTGATCTTGACATCTGCAACTCTGATGCATGTGCTGAGTGCGTCATCAAGTGCAGTTATTTCTTTCACCCCGTGAACAATGGCGTAGTCTCTCTTATTGAACTCGCCACTTTTGCTCTGGTGTGCAGGAGATGCGAAGAGCCTCACTGCGTCAATGCATGCCCCAAGGATGCGCTCGAGAAGCTTGAGGAACCTGAAGGTATGCTTGTCAGGCACACGGTCAGATGTGTGAGCTGCAGATCATGCTCCCATGCCTGTCCGTATGGCAGCATCTATCCCGAGATACTTCCTCATCTGACCAATATCTGCGATTACTGCGCCGGCAGAGGCGAGCCCACCTGCATTCCCACCTGTCCGTATGGTGCACTGCGGCTGGCGGTTTCGGAGGACGCATCCGCGGAGGACACATTCAGGATCGGTGATCGGCTTGTAGTGCATTCCACTCACTGGAACAGGGACAAGGCATGACCTTTATCTACCTTGTTATATTCGGTTTTCTGGCAACCGCCGTCCTTGGCCTGGTAGCCAGCTGGATTGACCGTAAGGTTACCGCCAGGGTTCAGTACAGGGTAGGACCTCCTTTTCTCCAGCCCCTGATTGATCTGGTCAAGCTGCTCGGCAAAGAGACCCTCATACCTGAAGGAGCTTCAAAAACCACATTCCTCCTCGCGCCTGTGATAGGTATCTCTGGAGTCATTGTCGTCTCTACAATATTCTGGGTGAACCAGTTCTTCGGAGCCGGATTTGACGGCGACTGGATAGTGTGCATCTATCTGCTGACCATCCCGTCACTCAGCCTCATCCTTGCTGGTTTCGCATCGGCGAATCCGCTTGCCAGTCTCGGTGCCTCCAGAGAGATGAAGCTGGTCCTTGCATATGAACTGCCGTTCATTCTGGCTGTTCTCGTTCCCGTAATCCAGACACATATCCAATCGGATTCATGGTCGGCTTCGATACGGCTGGGAGGAATACTTGCAGCTCAGCAGACAGGGATATTCGCAGGCAGCATTTCTGGTATACTGGCACTGATCGTCGTCATCATGTGCGTTCAGGCGAAACTTGCCCTGGTGCCTTTTGATATTCCGGAGGCTGAAACCGAGATAGTAGAAGGACCGATCGTCGAATACTCTGGTCCAAGCCTTGCCATCTTCAAACTCATGAAGAACATGCTCCTCTTTGTGCTTCCCTTCTTCATGATGATACTCTTCTTCGGGGGTATCAGACTCGACGGCATCAATATCCTCTGGAGCATACTCGAGTATGTCGGTATCGTAGCCATCATATGCGTAATCCGGAACACCAATCCTAGAGTGAGGATCGATCAGGCGGTCAGGTTCTTCTGGGGACCCATGACCGTGATCGCGGCTCTTGCGGTGATACTTGCCATGAATGGTCTTTAGAAGAGAACAAGTCAACAGAAGGGTACGGCCGGAGCAGCAATGAGCCTCAAACTGAAAGCACTCCTGAAGTCTCCATGGGTCTTCCATCTCTCCACCGGCAGCTGCAATAACTGCGATATCGAGACACTCGACTGCCTCACACCGAGGTTTGACATCGAGCGGTTCGGCATGCTTCTCGTTGGAAGCATCAAACATGCCGACGTTCTCCTTGTCAGCGGTTCATGCAATAGAATGTCCGTCGAGAGACTGAAAATTCTATGGGAGCAGGTGCCCAGGCCCTGTCTCGTTATCGGTATCGGCACATGTACTGGCTCGAGAGGCCTCTTCAGGGACAGTTATAATTGTCCGGTGCCGCTGGATGCAATTATCCCGGTCGATGTTTACATTCCCGGCTGTCCGCCAAAACCCGAGGCGATCATCGCCGGGGTTGTCAAGCTGATACAGAAGGTTGGCGGTGCCTGATGACAAGAGCTGAAGTTCTCACAGATCTCCAGGATCGTTTTGGCGACGAGATACTTAATTTCTCTGACAAGTCTCAGAACAGGGTTTATCTGGAGATCGATCCCCGGGCTATTGTCAGAATGGGGACCTATCTGTTCAGGACCCTTGGCGCCAGATTCAACATTGCATCTGGAACCGACATGTGCGATTTCATTGAAGTTCTTTACCATTTCATCATTGAGGATCTCAATCTTCTTCTCTCGATCCGGGTCAAACTGGACAGAGAGAACCCGGAGATCGCATCTCTGAGCAGGGAGATTGAGGCTTTCAACTGGATCGAACGGGAGCTCATGGAGCTGCTTGGAATTACCTTCT
>JAOZQW010000012.1:2404-5457 GCA_029932015.1 Candidatus Fermentibacteraceae bacterium | reverse complement strand
CCTTCACGGGCCATCCCGAGCCGAAACGGCTCCTTCTGGCAGACAACTGGCCGGAGGATGTCTATCCGCTCAGACAGGATTACGAGGAGTGGGATGAGACCGCTGACAGGACTAGGGGGCTGAACAATGGGTAAGACCGTTATCCCAATAGGTCCTTATCACCCTCTTCAGGAGGAACCGGAGTTCTTCACCCTTACAGTCGACGGCGAGACCGTAATCGATATCGACGTGAGGATCGGATACAACCACAGGGGTATCGAGAAGCTCTCCGAGTCCAGAGTATTCGAGAACAGCACATTTCTTGTCGAGAGGATCTGCGGCATCTGTTCTACGAGTCACCCATACGCTTACACCAGAGCAGTCGAGGATATCTTCCCTATGGAGGTCCCGATAAGAGCTAAGTTCATCCGAACCATCATTGCCGAAGGTGAGAGGATCCACTCTCATCTTCTCTGGCTTGGCCTTGCAGGACATTTCCTGGGTTACAATACCGTCTACATGTGGGCATGGAAGCTCCGTGAGGAGATCCTTGATGTCATGGAGATACTCTCCGGCAACAGGAACAACTATGCCATGTTCAAGCCCGGAGGAGTAAGACGCGACATCAATGCCGAGGACATCCCCATCTGTCTCAAGAAGATAGATTCTATTGTTCCGACACTGGTCATGCTGAAGATGGCTGTGCTTGATGACCCTGTCCTTCATGCCAGACTCAAGGGAGTCGGTGTGATGAGCTACCAGGAGGCCATCGATTTCAGTGCACTCGGACCCACCTCAAGGGCTTCGGGTGTTGCCAGGGACGTCAGGAAAGACTCCCCGTACGGTGCATACGATGAGCTGGACTGGGACATGATAGTCACTGAGAACGGTGATGTCTTTGACAAGGCCGTCATTCGGATACTCGAGATGTTCGAGTCCATAAAGATCACCAAGTACTGCCTTGAACACCTTCCAGACGGCCCGATCGATGCCAACATCAAGGATGTTCCCGTTGGTGAGGGGATCGGACACATCGAGGCTCCGAGGGGCGAGACATTCCATTACGTCAAGAGTGACGGCACCAACAGGCCTGTCAGGCACAAGGTGCGCGCTCCGACCTTCATGAATCTGCCCACCTACAAGGCAACGGTAAAAGGGCAGACCATATCGGACGCCACGATCATTCTCGCGGCGATCGACCCATGCTACTGCTGCACCGAGCGCGTTGCGGTCAAGAATGAAAAGGGAGTCAGGCTCTACAACGGTCAGGACCTTGTGAGGCTCTGCAGAGAGAAGACCGACAGGATGCGGAAGGGGATGGCCCCCAAATGAGTATCAACGCACTCATCGACGCACTGAAGAATCCCAACGGGCTCTTCCATTCGACTCCGCTCTCACTGCTTTGCGCCGGCTTTGCTGCAATGTTCTTCATTTTCGTGATCATCTATTCCATCAGGCACATGAGGGGTTACAAGGGCCTGTGGCGCTACTACCTCTACACTGTTCTCACATTTGCCTGCACAGTTGGAGTACTCTTCACGACAAGCTTCATGCTTCTGCTCATCTTCTGGGGTTTCCTGGGAGTTCTTCTTTATCTCCTCATCGCCTTCGGCAGGTCCGGCGACACGCCAGCGGCAGCTAAGAAGACTCTTGTCATAATCGGCGGTACTGATGTGCTGCTTCTCTTCGGTATCGTGATGATATGGAAGATGACCATCCCTGATAGCGGACTGAACGGTCTCATGGCTCTCAGGATCGGACAGCTCGGGATTCCACTGGCGGGGCAGGCAGCAGTTGTGGCATACCTCTGTCTGGCTGCGGCCGCTCTCGCAAAAGCTGGATGCATGCCTTTCCATACCTGGCTTCCGGATACGGCCGAGAATGCTCCGATTCCGGTAACTGCATACCTTCCAGCCTCTCTGGATAAGCTCCTCGGTATCTACTTCCTTGCCAGGATAACACTCGATGTGTTTACCATGACCTCTACGATGAACACTATTCTCATGGCTCTTGGAAGCTTCACTATAATGGCCGCCGTAATGATGGCTCTTATCCAGCACGACCTTAAACGGCTTCTTGGATACCACGCTGTCAGTCAGGTCGGCTACATGGTGCTTGGTATTGGCACCGGCAATCCGCTCGGTATTGCGGCTGCGCTGTTCCACATGTTCAACAACACCATCTACAAGTCCAGCCTCTTCCTCGCCAGCGGCGAGGTAGAGAAGCGTGCCGGCACAAGCGATCTCTCGAAACTCGGGGGACTCGCGAAGGTTATGCCTATGGTGTTCACCGCCTTCCTTATAGCATCTCTATCCATCTCCGGGGTTCCTCCGTTCAACGGATTCGCTTCCAAATGGATGCTCTACCAGGGTGTGATGACCTCCGGCTCCGGCGGCTGGTGGGTCATTTGGCTCGTCGCCGCGATGCTCGGCAGCGCTCTTACGCTTGCGAGCTTCATGAAGCTCACTCACGCAGTCTTCCTCGGACAGCCCTCCGAGCATGTCAAGAAGCTCTCCCTTAAGAAGGAGAGGCTTGGATTCGCAACGGGATTCCCGCTGCTTATCCTCTCACTCCTCTGTATAGGGCTTGGCGTTTTTGCCTCGAAGATCCCATTCGGTCAGTACTTCGCACCTGAAGTTCACGGCACCGTGCGGACTATAGGCATATGGGATTCGGGGCTTGCTACACTGATGATCATCGCCGGTCTCGTGATCGGATTCCTCATCTACCTGGCCGGCAACGTCAAGAAAGCCAGGACTGCAACGACATTCATGGGAGGCTACCTGCCTGAAGAGGTGCCTGGCACTCGTGTATCTGGTGTCGACTTTTACCGAACTATTCAGCAGCTTGGTCTGCTTAAGGGTATCTACCGCTGGGCCGAGAGAAAGCTCTTCGATCTGTATGAGGTGGGCGGCAAGTTCATCTCCGGCTTCGGAGCGGTATTCTCTTTCATGCACAACGGACTGCTCTCGAGGTATGTGCTCTGGTGCCTCATTGGGCTCGTAGTCCTTTGCATAGTGCTCATCTGATTGGGTATGCAAGATGGTTGAACTTTACGTACTGCTTGGTTTGAT
>JAOZQW010000012.1:0-2394 GCA_029932015.1 Candidatus Fermentibacteraceae bacterium | reverse complement strand
GTTTGATGATCGCGGGGGCAGTGATCGCGATTGAGGTGAAGAACCTTCTATCGGCGGTTATTGCAGTAGGCGTCGTTGGACTTGCCCTCTCGATCATATTCCTCCTGCTCAAGGCGCCTGATGTAGCGCTTACGCAGATTGTGGTGGAGATCGCCGCTGTCATTCTGCTGATCAGGGCTACCCTCCACCGCGACCTGGCATCCAGGTCATGCGGAGGGAGACCCTTTGGCGCTGTCATGGGCATAATGTTCATCGGTATTGGCGCTGTTGCCGCCCTTGTCACTTTCTCGGGCGGGCTGAACCCATTCGGACACCCTCTTATGACGGTATCCGCGTTCTATCCTATCAACGCCATCGCAGGTACCGGAGCAGTCAACGTGGTCTCGTCTATCATCCTTGACTACAGGGCTTACGACACACTCGGCGAAGCTACGGTCCTGTTCACCGCTGTGATCGGCGTTCTCGCAGTGATGAGAGCTACCGGCAAGAGGGACGAGGAAATGAAGGACGACAATGAGTAAGGAACACGGAGACGGAATGTCGGTCATCGTCAAAACGGTAACCAGGCTTACCGTTGGCCTGATATTCCTGTACGGCATTTACATAGTCCTGCACGGCCACCTGACTCCAGGAGGCGGTTTCGCAGGAGGAGTGATAATAGCGCTCTCCTTCATCAACCTGGAACTGGCATTCGGCAAGAGAACATCGGGCAAGATATTCTCCAAATCCGCCACTTCACTCGTTGAATCATTTGGCGCCGTGATGTTCCTTGCGATCGCTCTGCTCGGATTACAGTGGGGCGGTTTCTTCACGAACTTCCTTCATCCTGATGGTGACCCCGGTATGCTGGTGAGCGCCGGTACGATACCCCTCTCCAATATTGCCATCAGTCTGAAGGTGGGAGCGGGGATCTTTGGTATCTTCCTTACGCTAATAGTCCTGCAGAAATTCGAATCGGAGAAGAAGTAATGGACGCGCACATGCCATACCTGCTCTGCACGATACTCTTCTGCATCGGCATCTACGGTATCCTCGCCAAGCGGAACATCATCAAGATCATCCTCGGCATCGTAATAGCTGAGTATGCAGTGAACCTCTTCCTCATACTCGTGGCGTACAAGGCCGGCGGCAGGGCTCCGATCTTCGATACCCTCGAGAACGGACAGCTGATACAGCCCTCGGCCATGGTGGATCCCCTGCCTCATGCCCTCGTACTGACTTCTATCGTCATCGGGCTGGCGACCACTGCATTTATGATAGCCCTTGCCATCAGGCTCTACGGCAAGTACGGAACATTTGACATCACCAGGATGCGGGAGTTGAGAGGATGATGATCACCGAAAGCACCATTCCCCTCTTCGTGGCGATACCGCTGGCGGGAGCCTTCCTTACGGCCATGCTCAAGAGGGTCAAAGGCATCCCCGATACCCTCGGCGTGATGTCCACGATCTGTACATTCGTCATGTCGGTGTTTGCCGTCATGAGACTCGATATCGGCGAGAGGCTCCTGAGTAATATCGGCTTCTGGGGCGGCTTTTCCGAGGTATTCGGAAAGATAGTCGGCATACAGCTGGTCATGGACGGTCTGACATCGTTCATGCTGGTCGTTGTGAATCTCGTAGCCTTCATCGTAGCCATCTACTCCGTGAACTATATGACCCGCTACACTGCCAAATGGCAGTTCTACTCTCTCTTCCTTCTCATGGTCGCGGGGATGAACGGTGTGATAATCACTGGTGACCTCTTCAACCTCTTTGTCTTCCTGGAGATCGCCTCCCTTGCCAGTTACGCCCTGGTTGCCTTCGGCACCGGCAAGCGTGAGCTTGAGGCATCTTTCAAGTACGCGGTCATGGGAGGGGTAGGCTCGCTGCTCATCCTCCTGGGGATCATCTTCCTTTACAGCAACACAGGTACTCTGAACATGGGTGATATGGCAGTTATACTCTCCGAGCAGGGTATGCCCAGCATCATCTATCTCGTCTTCGGTCTCTTCCTGATGGGATTTGGTCTGAAGGCTGCTCTGGTGCCTTTCCACGCATGGCTGCCCGATGCTCATCCTTCCGCTCCAGCACCTATATCGGCCATGCTTTCAGGTGTACTCATCAAGGCTCTTGGAGTCTACGCCATCTGCAGGATATTCTTCAATGTCTTTGGCTTCCCCGAGCAGATATCGTCACTGCTCATGACGCTCGGAGCGATATCCATGGGAGTCGGCGCGCTTGTCGCCCTTCGTCAGTGGGATATGAAGAGACTGCTGGCCTACAGCTCGATAAGCCAGGTCGGATACATCATGCTCGGTATTGGTATTGGAACTCCGCTCGCGATCGCTGGAGCGCTCTTCCATCTCTTCAATCACTCCATCTTCAAGTCACTCCTCTTCCTGGATTCGGGAGT
>JAOZQW010000209.1 GCA_029932015.1 Candidatus Fermentibacteraceae bacterium | reverse complement strand
TTCTCCTCGGATGACTCTCTTCCCGGACCAGCCACACCCATGTCAACAGCAATGAACTCAACAGCATCCAATGGAAGAAAACCGGCTGCACCGTGACCGACTTCCTCGTAGCATGTAATGAGAAAATGGACTCTCCTGCGCAGAGGTCTTCCGTAATCAGCGAGTCTGCGGGCGGCTGCAAGAAGAATGGCCACACCGGCCTTGTCATCTATATGTCTCGATTTAATGAATCCCGAAGCCGTCCTGACAGGTCTCGGATCGAAATGGATATAGCTGCCAACAGTTATCCCGAGAGTCTCGACCGCCTCACGGCTGGAGACGATCTCGTCGAGCCGGACATACATCTTATCCTTCTCCCGGCGCTGCGAGGCTTTTTCCCTGCCGAAGGCATGTACCGATGTGCTGTCGAAGAGAACAGTCCCTTCGTAGAGTCGGCCGTCCCATGTTTCCACGAGACAGTACTCCCCCTCGATGCTCTGCATCGTATAGCCACCTATTGTACCAAGCTCAAGGTTGCCGTCACTTCGTATTCCGCTGACAATACCTCCGAGAGTATCAAGATGTGCCGAGAATATGACCGAACCGGAATCATCACCGTCCAGCGTCGCCAGAAGAGTGCCCTTTATTCCTGACGCTGTTTCCAGACCGCTCTCCTCGAACATTCTCCTGACATCTCTCATTGCATTTTCCGTATGACCGGAGACACTTCTGGTAGCCAGCAGATCCATGAGTGTATCGGTAACTCCCCTGTCGATCCTGTCCATCATGTGATTCCTCTCGAAGAAGTGAATTCATTGCTTCACGGAAGATACTCCACCAGGCGGGGTTCCTGGAAGCCCATCAATCTTTAATATTCATGCATGGGTATCACTAAGAGAAGAAAAGCCAGGAACATGTTGCGGAGAGCCAGTCTGATCCTGCCTTTCGCACTGCCGACATTCGTGCTGGTAGTATGGCTTGCCGGACAATGCGGCGGACAGGTTACTGAACCACTTCACATTATAGCTTCAATTGACCCGGATGGAGGACGGACAACAAGCTTCTCCACCATTCTCACCGACGGTAACGAGGCTATCTGGACCTGTTCTGCAGGCACCTTCCTGGAAACTGGCGTATCGCAGGCCTCAGGACGCTCGGTGACCTGGCAACCCGCATCGGATATAGCTGATTCCATCACTGTCATCATTACTACGCCCTCCGTCACGGATACTGTCATCTTCCTCTCTGCCATTCCTGATCTTGCTCCAGTTCTCACAGTCTCTGCAGCCTACCACCTCGCGCTTCTCGAGAGGGCAAGGACGATACAGCTTCCTCCCGGCAATTACACTGTTGCAGCTGCTGGAGAGGGGCTCCGCAACTACGACGGGCTGACGGTATTGATCATTCAGAGACCAGAGCTTCCGAGAAATGCTATCGGCATCCTCCCTGGAGATACACTTGAGGTCTCACTTCCTCTTGGTGGAGTTGTGACCGCAACCGGTCTCGACACAATGGAGGGAGCGCTCGACAACTCCGGTACGGTACATGTCACCTTTGAGATTGCGGTCGCGGAAGAGGAGCCGGAACTGGAGACTCCAGTCGAAGAAGAGACAATTCTTCCAGAGGTTGATTCAGATGAATCTTCGGAAGAAACCACCACGCTTTGATACCAGCCAGAGCAGAGCCACTGAAAGCATCCATGGAATAAGCCCTCCACCGCTTACTTCCAGTCCAGGCAGCCTTATGACACCCAGAAGAGCAATCCACAGATAAGCACTCCATTCGGCTATATGCGCTGCAATCGAGCCTAGCGGTATCGGCAGGAGAATGAACGGCGCGAGACACATAAGCGTCAGCATGAACGGAAGCGACATCAGTGTAGCTGCAGGAGCGGCCAGGCTCACGTCTCCATAGACATAAGAGACCAGCGGAGCCATCGAGATGCAGACAATACAGCCTGCGAAGAGAATCGATCTGGCTTTGGAGAACTTCCCCGTGAATCGTCTGCCGAACAGAATGAGCGACAGGACTGCTGTGAATGACATCTGGGCTCCGACATCATGAAGAACGGCGCCACGGGTGAGGCACACCAGGATAACTGCCGCGATGGACCATATTGCCAGGAGATCAGGACTCCTTCCGTCTATCCTGACAGCAAGAAGGACCATAAGCGCCATCAGTGCGGCTCTGAGGGTAGACGCCCTTGCACCGGTCAGTAGCACATATACAGCGACAGCCCCCATGCACACTGCCAGTGATGTCCATCGTCCTGCACCAAGCCTTCCCGCAAGTAGCAGGAAAGCTGCCGCGACAAGACCGACATGCAGTCCGGATACAGCGAGAAGATGAGTAGTCCCTGTACTCCTGAATAGATCCCGTGCTGTATACGGCAGCTCCCCCCGCTCACCGGCCGACAGTGTTGAAATCATCGATCTCGTCATCAGGGATGGGATGCGTTCTGTCCAGATTTGACAGAGCGTCCTTCTTGCTCTGTCGGCAATTCCCGATGATGGGTCAGGTGAGAAGAGGGATACGTCAAGGAAGCCATTTGAAACAGAACCCATAACGGTTACAGAGTCTCCCCTTTTCACTGATAAGGCAAGTATTCGGGAACCTGCCCATACTCTCTCGTTCTCGATTCCGAGAAGCGCTCCTCTGCGGGTTGTAGCCTCTACTGTGCATTCCCATATTCCAGCACGCGGTAAATCGGTGTCAGCTGTCAGCGTTTCACTGCTGATTCCGAGAGAGACGGATGCCATTGCACCCGAAGCTCCAGCTGCGGCGAGAAGCAGCAGGGATGCCCATCTGCGCAGTCCGAGGGCTCCAAGAAAGAGTCCGGAGAGCGACAGAATGACAAGGAGAAGCATCCCCACCTCAATTGGAGCAGTGTAGAAGGAGGCAAGGAACACCATGACAAGCGAAGGGAACAGTCTGTCAGTAACCATCTCTCAATCAGTTTACTGCGAGATGCTCCACGGTTCAAGGGGTATGCCCCTGTTCATACTGGACAATTTCAGAAGTGCGTTCAATGTCGGCTCCGTCTTCAGGTCGGCCGAGGCTGTTTCACCGGCGGGTATCATGCTGACCGGGATCTGCTGCAGGCCCGGAAACAGAAAGCTGGGACGAACCGCCAGAGGTACCCATGCTCTGGTTCCATGGATGTACTTTCCCCTGGTCTCTGACGCCATCGGATGGGCCAGGAGCAGCGGAAGGATGATAGTGGCGGTAGAGAACGCGCCATCCGCCGTTCCGATATGGGATATAGATTTTGATTCACCACCAGCTTTCATTCTAGGAAGTGAAGCTGACGGACTGGATGAAGAGGTTGTATCTTCCGCTGATGAATGCGTATTTTTCCCGCAGTCGGGAATCAGAACATCGATCAACGTAGCCAGTGCCGCTTCACTCGCTGCATTTGAAATACAGAGGAGAAGGATAGATGGCACCTACTGATCTCAGGAATAGTAATGCTCGCAGTCTAAGACTCCTTCCCTTCATTCTCCTGATCACTGCTACCGCCCTTATGGCCCTTGGCTGGGTATTCAGGGTAGATCCCGACATCTGCAACGGATGTCAGAGATGTATCGGGCACTGCCCCACCGGCGCGCTCACCATGGTTGGTCCGAATGCCTATATAGACCCCGAACTCTGCGACGGCTGTGGTGACTGCGTTCCCCACTGCATACGTGGAGCCATCTTTAAAGACTGGTACGAAGGTATCGAAGAGACCGAGACCAACGCCATTCTATCAGCTGCTCCGAATCCATCGACGGGTACTTTCATACTGACTGGAGTGCGGCAGGGCTCATCTATCTCAGTCTTTGATGTCTCTGGTCACGAAGTCTGGGCAGGAACAGCAGGGGCGGAAGGAACTCTTCAGATAGTCATGGAGGGAAATCCCCCAGGAGCCTATACCGTTCTCTCAGAAGGATCCCTCCCTCTCACCGTCACCATCGCCGGTCAGCGTATATAGCCCAGGTCCTGCAGCTGCCGGTCCATTGATTCAGCAAAAGGGACTTCAGGAGCAGAGCACAAAGGCGGCGTTGCCCAGTAGTATTCAGCTGCCTCGATAAGTGCAATATGCTCAGAGGAAAGTGGCTGGAGCTCACCTGGATCTGAAACAAGATCAAAGATCTCGTGTGCTGAGCCGTCACTTGTCCAGATCACCTTGAGATCACCCTTTCGCACAGAAGCCTGCTGCACTTCACACCAGAGCAGGTTGCTCGCGGGAATATCCAATGGCGCGATTTCGGGAAGGAGGATATTCCTTCCCCCCATCCCTTCAGGCGGTTCAAACCCGAGATAGCTGAGTATGGTCGGTGTCAGATCCGTCTGGGCGACATTCTCCGTGCGAAGATAGGCTGCCGAAACTCCGGGGCCGCTGATTATAAGGGGGACATGAGTAACCTCCTGATAGAGGGTCCTACCATGCTCAATCCCGTCGTGTTCGAGGAACTCCTCACCATGATCCGCGACCACAATGATCAGGGTGCTGTCAGCCATTCCCATGCTCCTGAGCGATGCGAACAGCCTTCCAATCTCGCTATCAGTGTATGCGATCTCACCATCGTAAAGCGCCTCCAGGTTGTAGAGACCATCGGAGGATATGGTAATATCACCGTCGTTGATGGCGTTCATCTGAAGGACATTCCCCCATTGTCTGAGTAGACGAGTCCATCGTCTTAGCCTCGGTCTCTGCAAAGCCTGTCTTCT
>JAOZQW010000208.1:1836-4692 GCA_029932015.1 Candidatus Fermentibacteraceae bacterium | reverse complement strand
GAGAGTTATCGTGGCTTCGGAGAGGAGAGAAGCAGAGTTGCTTCCGGCGTCCCATTTGTAGGGAAGTACCTCAACGAGCGCAAGGTTGCGGCCACGCATCTCACCAGCATAAATGACCCTGACCCAGCTGGCAGGGAAGGCGGTTCCGCCGGAATAGACATCATGATCGAGCTCCATCGTGAAGTTCTCACGGGGCTCGTTCTTGGTGGCGGACATCACACCGGGCTGAATTGGCCAGGCGGGTCCGTCGATGGAGAGAACGGTTTCGTCGGTGATGATACTTTCGATGGTTGCACCGACAGGTATCTCCAGCCAGGTCCTGTAGACAGGCACTCTTGGCATAGAGAAGTCACTGATGTTCTCAGCGCCATCGATACCGACGCCGCAGTAGTTGCTGCCGCGGATGGTCTGAACCTTGTAGACAGGCTGGGGAGTACTGAGTTCAAGCACGACGGCATCGGTCGAGGATTCGACGATCTTGAGGCCTGAAGCCATGGCGCCTGTCGCGAGAGCCAGAAGGCAGATGAGCAATTTCACGATCGGTCTCCTTTCGGCAGGGAGAGGTTGGAAGTTTGTTGAGCTGTGACAAATACATATGTTCTTTAATATAGAACATTAGAATACAGAAAAGGGTTCCCTGAGTAAAGGTCTGTACACCATGTATATCCAACGAATAATGATACTCCTCATGCTGCTTGTATCCACAGTCGGGGGGGAGGGAATAGTACTTGTTCTTTCCGGTGGGGGTGCCAGGGGTTTTGCCCATATTGGCGCTCTCATGGCCCTCGAGGAGGAGGGTGTATCCATCGATGCAGTCGCTTCAGCCAGCATGGGTTCGCTCATGGGCGGGCTCTACTGCTCGGGCTACTCACCTGCCTTCATCGATTCTCTTGCAAGAAACACCGACTGGAGCTGGCTCTTTTCATCGGAACCCGATTCGAGATTGACAATGCTACCGCTTCGGCTCTCCAACTCACATGATATTCTCACCCTCGAGTTCAAGGGATTCTCACCTCAGCTTCCAAGAAGTGCCGTCTCGACACAGAGAGTCGCATCGCTGCTCACATCCCTGACCGGACCGGTGCAGCTGATGAGAGGCACTGATTTCGATTCCCTTCCTACACCGATGAGAATTGTCGCCTTCAACCTGGAAACGGGCAAGGAGGTTGTACATTCAGAAGGGCACCTATCGATCTGCCAGCTGAGCTCGATGGCCGTGCCTGCCGTCTTTCCGGCTGTCAGGATGGGGGAAATGCTGCTTGTGGACGGAGGAGTGGGCGACAACCTGCCCGTGAACGCGGCCAGGCAGACATGGGACGGGATCATACTGGCGATAGATATCTCAAGCGGCTCACCTGAGATCCCGGAAAACCCGACCCTCGTCCAGGTCGGCACCCTCACTTACAGCGCACTCTCGCAGAGAGTCAACGAATTCTATCATCAGGACCCTGACTTCTATTTCAGACCCGATCTGCACGGGGCCAAGTCATACGAATTCACGAACAGGATGGCGGACAGCCTCATAGACATGGGGTACCGCCAGACGCTCGAGTATCTGGCAGCGCATCCGGAGATACCGCGGAGCAGAGTTTCCAGAGAGGAGATCAGCCTTCCATCCTATACGATCGGAGAGATTCGTTTTGAGGGTCTTGAGAAGATACGTCATGAGACTGCGAGGGACTGGCTGATCCTGGAAAGTGGTGAGGCTATCACCTCCGAGCGCCTCAGGGAGGCGTCAGAGACGCTCTTTGCCTCCGGCTTCTTCGAAGTCGTCGATTACCATCTGGAGCCGGGTGCGGATTCATCTTCAGCTGACATAGTTTATACTTTCACTGAGAGAGAGCCCTCTTCAGTTGGTATTGGTCTCACTTACTGCGACAGCTTCGGAATGGACGCAAGGTTCACCTATCGCCATCGGAACTTCTTTGACATGGGCTGGCACTTCATACTCAACGCAGGTGGCGGGGACAGATACCTCTTCGGAGAGCTTCGCCTGCTTGATCTGACCACGAGACACGGGAGGTGGTTCGCAGATTACTCCATCTCCGCATGGCAGATGAAGGCAAGAGTCTTCAACAGAGACCGCACTTCATTTGAACGGGTGATCACAATGGCGGAAACCTCCATCTCCAGAGGCTACTCCACAGGATGGTCAGGACTGCTGGAGATCGGCCTTGCGGGAACTCTGCACCGATACGGCTCCAGCGACCCGGAGGGATTCGCTGCTGTTCATCTGGGATATCTGAACGACACGATGTCAGATCCGCTCGGTCCCCGAGATGGGACAAGGGTCAGCGCCAGGGCTTACTGGGCGCCTATGGGCGACCATAAGCATGGTGGATTCGAGTTTGATTTCGAGTCAGCAGGACCCTTCCTCAGAAAAGGCATGCTCCAGGCGACATTATGGGGCCAGCTTCTCTCCGGGGCCACCTGGGAGTGGCAGGATAACCGGATGACCGCGTCCAGATCTATTCCGGGGATGCCCTGGAATTCTCTTCCCGCACGGCAGCGGATAGCAGGAATTCTTAAGTTCCGTCGGGAGCTCAACGGTCCTTTCTTCCTCTCCCTCGAAACAGGGGGCGCATGGGACTGGGAGACTCCACTTGAACCCGGGGAGGGCGAAGAGACCTGGGGAGCGGGACTGTCGGCAGGTATGAGCACTCCCATGGGTCCAGCCACGGTGAGCT
This sequence comes from Candidatus Fermentibacteraceae bacterium, assembly GCA_029932015.1. Classification (GTDB taxonomy): domain Bacteria; phylum Fermentibacterota; class Fermentibacteria; order Fermentibacterales; family JCC-6; genus JAOZQW01. The sequence goes on along the minus strand of JAOZQW010000208.1, from coordinate 2,005 downwards.
GGGGATGGTCCTCTGAGTGGCATAGCCGCTGGACCGTATCCGTCGGATCTCCCCTGACCTTCGGACCGGGCAGGTAGCCGATGGCCAGGATAAGAAGCAGGCGCGAGGCCGGCTGGCGTCGATGTGAAGGGGCAGGCTGGCGGAGAGCTTCTCAATCCATACTTGCCGG